>DATCSV010000153.1:0-2032 GCA_036568285.1 Flavipsychrobacter sp.
CCAGTAGCAGCTCTTCGTGTATCATTTCCAGTGCAGTTTTGCCCAGGCCTTTTTTGCATATCTCATTCAGTTTGTCAGGCGGGCAGTTCATCAGCTCCGCATACTCCCCCACTTTTCGCTTCAGCCTGATGTTTTCAGTAATGAGGGATATAAACTGTGCCAGCAGAAAGGAGCTTTTATTATCACCGGTTTGCGCCTGTTGCAGTTCCAGCAGGGAGATGAGTATGACCTGAAGATAGCTGCAGGCTTTTTGCAACGATAACGTAGAATTCACGGGTTGCCGCAATATCTCCTGTATTCTGCCGGACAGATCGTACAGGTGGCGGAAAGTTGCAGTATCACCATGCAGTTCCGGAGACTGGTTATAAAAGTTGTGATGCTTGAGCGGGTGCAGGTATTCAAACAGATTCTTTCTGAATTGCAGCACTAAGCCCTGAGCCGTTTGCCTGTTCATCAGGTGTACCTGCCCGGGGTATACAATAGAAATATTTCCTGCGAGCATTGGCAACTTGTTGAAGTCGATCAACTGAGAACCTCTGCCGCTTTCTACAAATATGATCTCGAAATAATCGTGTCGGTGGAGCTTCCTATAGTCATAAGGGTTGGGGTAATCCAATGGTTGGATATCCAGCAGCCTGCCTTCATCGGGCAGGTGTACATAATCTATATCAGGCGTCCCTTTGATCAAGTTCCGGGTTTCTTTTGTTCCTGTAATTTATATAAATAGAAGCAATAATACCCAGCAGTATCGTAACACCCCTGAATATGTTGGACGTCCTATCCAGTAATACATTGTGGCCCGTATGAAAGATGGCAAAAGACAGATTCATCAATATATGCATGAAGATGGGAAACCAGAGATTCCAGCCCCACATTTTGTAGAAGATGGCAAAGCCTATGCCGGCGCCGGATGTCACTAAAAACACCAGTATCGCTTGCCCGGCATCTGCTGCCTGGTAGAGATGCCCCCATGCGAATGCGACAGCTGAGAGCAATACTGCGGGGATAAAATGCCAACCCGCTTTGCGCACCAGCAGGCCAATGATAAAACCGCGGAACACCAGTTCTTCGTTAAAGCCCGGCCACACTGCTTTTTTTATTGCTGCCAGCCAACCGAAATCTACATTGGGCGAAGAATATAAGGCAGCTCCAACATACATAGGTAAGGTACAAACCGCCGCTATGAGAAGAGCCTGTAAAACATGTTTGTCCAGCCCCAGGGATTGTACCGTTTTCTTAACGCTGAAAGAAGAGATGGCTACTGCTATAGCTGAACATAATACCACCACCGACACACTGATAAGCCATTGCCTGCTGTTCACTGATATTTCGTTGTAGCGTTGTACACCAAATACGACATAGGCATACAGATATTTCATCCAGTAGTAAGAGGTAGCCCCTGCCAGTATAAGGGCCGACTGAATATACCTGTTGTTCATATACTGTATAAAGATAAAATTAAGTTCTGTGTCTTTTCATCGGTCTTTTGCCACCAGTTAAATGGTCATTTCGTATCTTGCCGCCCGTTATGAGCAAAGAAATAGTTGTCAGCGGCATACGTTCTACCGGCTTCCTGCATTTAGGAAATTACTTCGGCGCTATGCGCAATTATGTGAAGATGCAGGATGAATATAACTGCTATTTTTTCGTGGCTGATTACCATTCACTTACCACCCACCCCGACCCTAAAGACCTGCGCGGCAATGTGTACCGTGTAGTGGCGGAAAACGTAGCCTGTGGTCTGGATCCCGATAAGGTGGCGCTGTACGCACAAAGTGACGTGCCGGAAATACCGGAACTGTACCTGATGATGAACATGCTGGCCTATAAAGGTGAGTTGGAAAAAGTGCCTACGTTTAAAGACAAAGTAAGGCAGCAGCCTGAGAATGTGAATGCAGGATTGCTGACATACCCGGTGTTGATGACAGCAGACATCATCATACATAAAGCAGTAAAAGTGCCCGTGGGCAAAGACCAGGAGCAGCATATAGAAATGGCGCGGAATTTCGTCAACAGGTTCAATAACCGTTAC
>DATCSV010000154.1:0-6485 GCA_036568285.1 Flavipsychrobacter sp.
TGTATATATATCGCGTGCGGAGTGGCCGGTTGCCAATATCACGCTGTTACATGCGACGGTTGTTCCGTCGGCGCACTGCACAGCTTTTATCCTGTCACCATTCAATACCAGGCCCGTGAGTTTGGTTTCAAAGCGAATCTCGCCACCACATGCTATAATCGCATCGCGCATGGCGGTAATAATGTGCGGCAACTTATTGGTGCCTATATGCGGATGTGCGTCAATGATTATATCGGGGTCTGCACCGAAGTGTACGAACAGCTCTAATATGCGTTGTACATTGCCCCTCTTGGTAGAGCGTGTGTAGAGTTTACCATCGCTATACGTACCTGCCCCACCCTCGCCAAAACAATAATTAGATTCAGGATTGACAACCCCCTGCTTGTTGATAGCTGCCAGGTCGCGGCGGCGGCTACGTACATCTTTGCCGCGCTCCAGTACTATGGGTTTGTAACCGAGCATTATCAGTTTGAGTGCGGCAAACAATCCTGCAGGACCGGCACCTATTATTACAATATGCGGTGCGTTAGTTACATTTTGCAGTTGGGGGTCGAATGGCTCAGGCTGTTGTACAGCCTCATCTATAAACACCTGTACTTGCAGTATCACATATGGTTGCCGGCCACGAGCGTCTATTGAGCGCTTTTGCACTTTATAACCTGTAATCCTTTTTGCAGGAACACCTGCTTCCTGTACAAGAGCAGATCTCACCGATGTATCATCGGCAGCCTCGGATGGCTTTAGCTTTAAGGAAACTGTCTTTATCATTCACGCCAGGTTTTTATCCTGAAAGTAATGTGTGTGTGGGCAAACCGGCTTAACGGTTTTTATAATTCTCCAACACCTTATCCAAATGGTCTACAAATGCCTGAACATTGGGGTCGTAGCCATAACCATGCTCTACCAGTTTATTGCCATCGCCATCTACAAAAAAGTAAAATGGCTGTGTATTAGCATTGAATTTGGAAGCCTGCAGATGCTCGTTCCAATCGCCCAGTGTCTTTACTTTTGAATTAAGTTCTGCAGAATAGAACTGCTCACTTTCGGGCAAATTTATCTTGTCGTAATCGCAGTAAAGAGAAGCCACAACAAAATCCTCTTTTAAGCGCTTCATTACTTCGGGTTTAGACCATACCTGCGATTCCATCTTGCGGCAGTTCACGCAGTTGATACCTGTAAAGTCGAGCATTACGGGTTTGTCTAATTGCTTAGCTGCAGCCAATGCCTCCTCATAATCGAAGAAGGTAACGAGGCCCGACTGAATAACCACAGGCGGCTCGTATATTTTCATCTCCTCCACATACTTCACAGGCTTAATACCACCCACATCTGAGCCATGACCATCACCTCCGCTGTTACCACCGAATTGATCGAAGGTACCCATTGGTGGAAGGAACTGGCTCATGCCATTGAGCGGTGCACCCCACATACCCGGTAGCAGGTACACGGCAAAAGTGAAGGACACTATTGCGAGGAATAATTTGAATATAGAGACATATTCCTGTCCATAAATGTTTTTAGCAGTTGCATCATCGTGAGACAACTTCAGTTTGCCCAGCAGATAAATACCTAACAACACCGCCAGCACAATCCATATAGCTATGAATATTTCCCTGTCCAGCAGGCGCCAGCCCATAGCCAGGTCGGCATTCGACAGGAATTTCAATGCCAACATCAGCTCCAGGAAACCCAGCACCACTTTCACCTGGTTCAGCCATCCGCCCGACTGTGCTATCTTATTCAACATGCCCGGGAATACCGCGAATAAGGCAAAAGGCATAGCCAGCCCTATAGAGAATCCCAGCATACCCACGGCAGGCCCTGCAATACCACCCTGTACCGACTGCACCAGCAGCGGGCCCACTATCGGGCCGGTACACGAAAATGATACGATCACCAGCGTAAGCGCCATAAAGAAAATACCACCGAAACTGCTCAGCCCGGCTTTTGAATCCGTTTTGCTGGTCCATGAGGAAGGCAATGTAATTTCAAAAGCACCGAGGAATGAAACACCGAACACTATGAATATGACAAAGAACACCATGTTCGCGATCCAGTTGGTAGACAGGTTGTTCAATGCATTAGCGCCGAATACTACAGATATAAGGATACCCAGTACGGTAAATATGAAGATAATGGATAAAGAATAGGTGAAAGCATTACGTATTCCCTCAGCCCTGGTTTTGCTGCGCTTGGTAAAGAAACTCACCGTGATGGGTATCATAGCGTATACGCAAGGTGTGAGTACCGCCAGTATACCACCTGCCAACGCTGCCAGGAAGAGCCATACTAAAGATTTATTCTGTTGTTTCTTTTGTTGTTGTTCGGGGTCTATGGTTGCGGCGGTGCCTTCTGCGTCATTTTTTTTTTCGGTAGCGGCTGTGCCGCCATCACCTACTTTTATTGAGAAGTCGAGCGTTTTAGGCGGAAGGCATGTTTCGTCGTTACAGGTCATATAAGTGTATTCACCTGTAATGGTCATGTTCTCATTCGCCAGTTCTACAGTCTGTATATAATCTACATTTTTATAGTAGTGCACTGTGCCGATGTCCTCTATCGTTTCGTGGATGATATCCCCCTCTTCCCTCACCTCGCCTATCAGCTTGATATCAGGATTGTCTTTGATTGTAAAGCTGGGTGGCAGGAACGAACCATCGCCGCCGGGGTCCAGCGAATAAATATGCCAACCGTTTTTCACATCGCAATGAAAAATGAGGTCGTACTTATTGCCATCTATTTTGCGGGCTTCAAATTTCCATTCAGTAGGGTCTTCTATCATCTGCGCCTTGGCTGCTGATAAAAAGAACAGGTTGAGTAGTGCTACCGATACAAGTGTGAAAATTCTCGTCATTATAAAATGGTTATTCCTGCATTAAAGAAACTAAGTTTATCCTTATGGTTTGGTTCAAGCCTTTGTTTTAAGAAAACTTTAGCTGAACCGGGGCAACCCTATAAGTTATGCAAATGAGTGAACATCTGCCAATGCCATCAATATCGCCCTGCCATCTATATTGCCTAAACTGCTGCTGCAGGCGCGCTCCGGATGGGGCATCATGCCAAATACATTGCCGCCGGCATTGCATATACCTGCTATACTGTTCATTGCACCGTTAGGATTGACGTCGTTATTGACATTTCCTTTCTCATCGCAATACCTGAACAATACCTGCCCGTTATCTTCCAACTGCTGAATAGTAGCCGCATCTGCATAGTAGCGGCCTTCACCATGCGCTACAGGTATCTGCAACACTTTATCGCCTACCGCTCGCCCTATGGCGTTCTTATCACCGGCTGATTTCAGGTATACGTTTTTGCAGATGAATTTCTGGTTTTCGTTCAGTAGCAGTGCACCCGGCAGCAAACCCGCCTCGCACAATACCTGGAAACCATTACATATGCCTATCACCTTACCGCCATTATTGGCAAACTCAACCACCTTCTCCATAATAGGACTGAAGCGGGCAATAGCACCGCAACGCAGGTAATCACCATAAGAAAACCCGCCGGGAAGCACTATGCAATCATCTGTAGTAAACCCTTCCAATGATGTGTCTTTATGCCAAAGCGTTACCACCTCCTGCTGCAGGTCGTCCTGCAAAGCATGGATCATATCCCTGTCGCAATTAGAACCCGGGAAAACAACAACTCCAAATTTCATCTGTATGTAAAAAAATTTTATAATCAGCTGCCGGACAACTTACAGAAAACCACCAGCAGCAACATGAAATAAAATGCAAAATTACTAAATACTTTGTTCTTTTCGGCAAAATAAGCATTGGCCACCACCAGGCTTAGCGATGGCATCAAAATAAGCCAGGCCATTGATACGGCGGTATCTGTAAACATACCTGCTACAAATGACAAAAAGAGACATACGGCTATCGCCGTCCACCCCCGCCGCACAAAAATACTGACACGGGCCAGCTGTTTTTGCAAGGCATATGTGCCCATAGCAAATAAAGTGACCACCCCCATAAGCGCACCGATAAAAAAGACTGGCTTCTTAATGCTGCCGGGCAGGCTGAATCCGATATCCACCCATTGGGGCAGCCAGTGGAACACATCGAACAGGAAAAGCATACCCGCTGCAAAATACACGGGCGTAATCCAACCCAGCAGTGCCACCATCCACTCGCCAGGGTTCAGGTTACGGAGAATGGATATGGCTGCCAGCAGCGCCAGTATATATATATTGGCAGGGAACATCACCAAACCAGCCAGTCCTATGGCAAATCCAGTATTGTATATGATCTTCCGGGGCTTTTGAGATTGCGATAGTTGCAGTATGGCATCCACCAGCATAATCAGCACCCAATTGACCAGCAATGGCTGGCTGAAATAACCGAACGATGGTGACAATGCCGTGAGCGATATGTATACAAACGCTGTTATGTATGAGGGCTTGTAAAACAGCTTGTGCTTATTGGCTACAGCATTCAGGTATATACCCTGCACGGCCAGCATAACAACAGTGAGAAGTGTAAAACCGAAAGCGCTTTGAAACAACACCACCCCCAGGAAGCCTGTAACAATATGAAACAGGAAATCGCCCTCGGGCACCACAGGCATCTGCGGATGAGACAACGCCGGCCAGTTGACAGCCAGCGCGTATATCAAAAGTATCAGTACGGTAAGCGGATTGTTATTCCTTACTAATTGTAACACATGCCCGTTTTTCGGTTGCTAAAATACAACTTTAGCAAAGCAGATTTGATTTCTCTTTAAACAAGGCACCACAAACTCCTTGGCAGACACCTGCTTGCCTGATTTGGGCAACCAATCGGGGTCTTCGTTGCCATAGCCTGTGAGTGAACTCACGGATATCTTTCCGCCGGCATCCAGACTGGCTAATTGTATTTTAGAATGGCTGGCATTAAAATCGTTAAATAAAAAGCCTAACGCCCCACCGGTATTGATGAGTGCGTATGATGAGAATAGCCCACCATCTTCCTGCGAGTATTGTAGTTTTCTTATAAACTCCGCCCATTCGGGTTCTCCGTTACCACCACAGGATATAGCCAGTATGTCGCCATAGTTATACTCCCGCACTGAGGCAGACATGGTAGGATAATACCAGGAGTAATATCCAAAACCCTGGTTGTAATTGTTGCGGGTACTGATGTAAAAGTTTTCGGCAATCAACACAAAGCCACCGTCGTTGCGCACTATCAGCTGGCGTACCTGGTAATCGTTGAAAGCACGCTTCGTACTGCGCTCGCCCGTGGCATTGCGCATTCTTTCAGAAAAAGTGATGGCCTTAAATTCTTTGAAAGCTTTTTCTGCCACGTCGTAATAAGTGTATATGATACCTTCGAAATTGCCGTTTTTCTTGTCAGAATAAAAACCGCCCACATATATCCTATCGCCGGACAACGACATTTCCATATAAGTACCTGCAGTAAAGAGCTCGTTCATGGGCATTTCTACGGGGTGGAATGTATTACCACCTTTGTCTATACTGAGCAGCCACACCCTGTCGGCATAGTCGCGTGCGCCATAGGGCGTATACACCGGCAGCAGAAACTGTCCTGCGTCATTCACTACCCCTTCTCCGAAACTGATGTTGTTATCCGCTGAAAACTGAGCCTCAGCCACATGCTTTTTGTCCAGTTCGTCATCAAGCCATACCATCTTTGCCGCCAGATCGGCGCCCCTGGTATTAACACCGTATACTACAATTTGCTGTTTATCGTAAGAGATGGCGTAATTATACAATCCGCTACGGCCACCAAGGAAACTGGATTTCGCCTCGTCAACCAACACAGGGCCTTTTTGTATGCGCCCTTTGGCATCCAATAATGTAGCGTATTGCAGCACACGTCCGCTTTCAGTTACCTGGTGCAGCACAATTATTTTATCGTTATAGGTAATGAATCTGGTACCGAATGAACGCCTGGGCAGGAAGTCGAGGATCACGGTAGCCTGCCGCTGCATTTTATCATTATAGGCGTCCAGGTAGTAGCCCTCGGCACTGCCCCGGTATACGTAGAGTAGGTCTCCCACTTTTCCCGCTACTGTGAACTCTCCCGAGCGGAAATCAAATTTGTCGTAGGGAGAATACAATATTTGTTGCGCATGCAATGAGGACAGGGTAAATACTACTGCTAATATTATGAGGGTGGGTATCCTGTACAGATTCATAGGTCAAATTTAATGGTATCGCAGCACATACCAACCCGTTAATCCAAAAATCTTGATTGCAGTTCGGGGGTGGGAATCATGCATTCATTGCGCTTCCCGAACCATTTGTAGCGGTATTTAGCGACCATATCGTATAGGGCATCCCGCACCGGGCGAGGGAGAATATAACCTATAGTTAAAAGAGGGTACACACCTTTTAACATAGAAGCTGTTTTTAGTGCGGCGGATGATTTGATATATATCCTGCCCTTGTACAGCAGTACCAGGCTGTCAGGCACAAAACCTTTTTCCCTCCTGATGTGCCGCAGCATCTCAACACCTGTATCGGACTGGAGAGATGCGAA
>DATCSV010000155.1:0-2527 GCA_036568285.1 Flavipsychrobacter sp.
CTTTCGGCTTTGCCCTGTAGGCAAAGCCACTGTCTAGTTCCTCCCATGGTAGGTAGCTGTAGGTAAAGTCGGTAGATAATGCCAGTGCCGCTATGTTAGAGTTGAACCGGGTAAGTGTGAAAAAGCTGCCTAAAGAAAACGCATATCCGCCTATAGTACGTACAGTCCTGGATTCTTCTATCTCTGTTATTGTTTCAGCGTTGTCCAGTTTATATACCGTGTGCTTCTGGTCGGCAAATACATTATGGAATGTATAACCTATATGCATGCGTTGGTGAGGTTGCACCGGGCTGCGCCTTAATTTGCCATCCAGTTCTTTGCGGCTGCTATACGCGCTTATCTGCTGTGCGGCCGATTGCATATATGCCAGGGTAATACAGCACAAAATAAGCATGAGCGATTTTGTCATAGGTCTTATATTTAACTATAAAGAAAATACTTCGGGTCTATTTAACCAATAGTTTATTATAATTTCCTTATTAAAATTGTTGTGGAATATTCCGTCTCATACATCTAATAAATAACAGTCTGCCGTTGAACGATAGCCAACATAGCGATGAAGACCTCCTGCAGGTGTACTACAGCACAGGCGACAACCGCTGGCTGGGGGTATTGCTGCAACGGTATACTGTGCTGCTGCTGGGTGTGGCTATGAAGTACCTGAAAGATAAAGACCAGGCTACCGATGCCGTGCAGCAGGTATTTCTCAAGACTCTTACGTCCCTGCCGGCCGATGTGCAGAACTTCAAGGGATGGCTATACATCCTTATGCGCAACCATTGTTTTCAGCAGCTTAGGGACAAGAAATACATGCAGGGAGATGAAGCCTTGCAATACAGCACTGCAAAGCCCGGGCCCGATGTACAGGAACTGCACCGGCAGGAGCAGGAGATAGACAGGATGAAAGATGCACTGGCCGAACTGGATGAGGGGCAGCGTATATGCCTCAACATGTTCTACCTCGAAAAAAAGACCTATCAGCAGATAATGGAAGAAAAAGGATATAGTTTTATGCAGGTAAAAAGTTATATCCAGAACGGTAAGCGGAAACTGAGAGTAATACTGGATAAAAACAGGAATACGAATGGCTGACCAACAGGACATATCGCAATACGGCAAAGGCCGGCTGCCCCAAGAGAAGCTGATGGCTTACCTGGAGGGCAAGCTTTCGCCTGCTGAGCAACGCGAGGTAGAAGCCCTGCTGGCCGAAGAGGGTATGGAAAGTGATGCGTTGGAAGGCCTGCAGCAGTTACCCGCAGATAAAACCCGCCGTATGGCAGAGCGCATCAACTACCGCCTGCAACACGATCTGAAAAAGAACCGCTATCGCGGCAGAAAATTGTTCTCAGACAGTAAATGGGGTTGGGTAGCAGTTTTGGTTGTATTGGTATTGGCAGTGTTGGGTTATATCGTGCTCAGGATGATAAAATAGTGATGAAAAATAGCTATTGGGTATACATCCTTTAACTGGTGATTAAAGCAATAAAACATGGGGAGTAGCAATAAACTATTATTACTATATTTGATAATCAATCATTCTTAAAACTTATAAGATGAGAAACCTTTTACTCCTATTGTTGTTTGCAGCTCTTACCTGCCCCGCAAAGGCGCAAAACAAAAATCCCGGAGAAACGATAACAGATACTATCAGCTTCGTTAGTGGTCCGGCAGATTCTTTGTGTAACACCATCTTTAAAACAGAAGGCTGCAAAGAGGGTTCGGAGTATGCAGACGTGGCAAACAGGCACCAGGTGCCTGGGTACAAAGAAGTAGCAGCCATAGCATGGACATACAATTATGGCAATTGTCCCAAGGGCTGGGTAAGGTCACTGCTGCATTTTAACGGCATCAGTAATATTCCACAAAATGCGGTTATTACCAAGGCTGAAATGAAATTGTTTGGCTGGCAAAATCCTGCAATAAGCAATACTGTTGGCAATTCTTATTATCCGGGTTCTCCTTACAATTCTTATGGTTCCAACGAGATGCTGATAAAAAGGATCAGCCAGCCCGTGCATTACCCAACGGTTACCTGGAACACCCAGCCTGCCACCGATACGCGGGTTGTCGTAACACGCCCATCGCAGAGCCAGTATGGCGATGACCTGGTAATAGATGTAGCTGGGCTGGTGCAGGACATGGTATCCAAACAGGAATTCTATGGTTTTATGATGATGTTGCAGGATGAAACGCTGTACAGGTGCTTTGGTTTCCATTCATGTTTTGCAGAAAATCCGGCTAAGAGGCCGCAGTTGCACATTACTTACGCCACCGGCTCTGTGGGGCTGAATGATATTATAAACGAAAATTACCTGGAGATATACCCACAACCTGCCGGCGATGCGGCAAATGTGCAATACGTAGCGAATGTTTCCGCCGGTATACAATACGGCCTCTACGATATGCGTGGTGTGCGGGTAATGCAGGGTGAGGTGCAGGCTACGGCAGGCAGTAACAATTTCCGGCTACAACTGGCCAACCTGCCTTCCGGTGTGTACGTTTTTACGATGACCGATGGCAACACCAC
>DATCSV010000156.1:0-12165 GCA_036568285.1 Flavipsychrobacter sp.
GAACGGACGCTTACGAAATGAAGGCTCTTCCATGTAACGGTTAAAGGAGTCGAATGCATTACTGTTGGCAGATTCTGCCTTCCCTTTATACCTCGTCCATGCCGCATCTTCGGCTTGTGGAAAGAAAACAGCCCGGAAATACACATAGTTGCTATATATCGCATTCGCCAAGTGTTTAGGCAGCCACTCCTTATCCCATGTAGGCAGCAGTGCAAAGCCGGCTACCAATGCTATCAAAGAACCCGCAATGGTAGATAACGCCCGGGTAAGTATCACCATATCATTCAGCTCCCTGTTGATGTTGAACAACAATACCAGGTTGACAGTAATAAAGAACGCAGCAACTGAATATCGCCTGCGCAGGAAGTATACCATCGGTATAAAGGTCAGAAAAAGCAAGGCCTCTTGCAGGTACAAACCGGTAGGTAGTTTCAGAAATAAGCCGGCTACCAATCCACCCGCTACGGTGCCTATCACCCTGTCCCTGGCCTTCTGCCAGGTAGCACCGAAATACGTCTGTGCAACAATTATGAGTGTAAATGGTATCCAGTATCCGTGGTCAATTTCCCAGAATTTATAGATAAACATGGCTATGGCGGCAGCTATGGCCGACCGCAATGCATACCTGGCAGTGAATGTATTGAAGTTGAACAGCAACTGTATATACCGCAGCCAGTACTTTGGATGTAGTATAAATATGGTTTTCATGAGTGAATAAGAACGTATCATAGAGCGCTCGTTCAGTATACCCTGCAGGTTGTTGAATGCTGCTTCTATCACTTTGGTATTACGTTCCGCAAGCTGGGCAAAACGGAGTATATGTTTTTTATCTGCGCTGTCTGTTTCCGCCAACTTTTCTCTAAGTAGCTCTACCAGCTTGTAGAGCCGGTTAATGCGCGAGCGCAATATCAACTCTTCCGCTTTTTCCGGGTTGACAGTATACACTGCCATTCGCTCCAGTGCCTGCTCTGTGGCACGCAGTATGGTAAAGATCTTTATCCTGACGGCATTGTCTAGTCTTCTTCGGTTCAGGTTAGAGAGTTCTTCTGTAACAGTCAGCATCTGCGCCCCTGTCAGCGCGGCCGCTTTTCTTACCTGCGCCAGTATGTGCTCATGCCCGTCTTTCTCATTCGATTCATGGGCCATTTTTTCAAACAATTCCAGCGATGCATCTATGGCATTGCGTATCTCCTTTTCCTTGAGGTAAATATCATGCTCATTGCTCATAGGGCCGGTGCCCTCCCACCCTTTTGATATAGTAGTGGTCAACTCCTCTATCGACCGCCAGATAACTGCTATCGACCGCCTGTAGGGCCGCTGGGCAGGAATAAAAAAAGATGCAATAATGCCTGCAACACCATTCCACAATACACCGAGACTTACCAACAGAATACGCTCCTTCAAATCGGGCCATGTAGTAGCGGGATAGGCGTTGCAGAATATAAACAATGCAAACACACATATGGCCAGCCCACTACCCCGGTTGCCAATATTCTTCAGCAGAGATGAGATAAAACCTACTACAGCCATCAACACTACACTCAACCAAATTATATGTCCTGTAGCACTGCCCAGTATCGCAAAGGTCAATGCGAGCGCAGAACTACCTGCCAGCAACTTCAGCCTGTGCTGAAAATCACCTTTCAATTCTACCCAGGAAATACATTCGGCCATCAATGCTATCCAGCCGGCTTCTGCAAGATGGCCTGTGTAAAGTCCCCAAATAAGCGGCACCATAGCAGCCAATGCCATCCGCAGGCCCCAGCTTATGTCTGGTTCAAACGTCTCCTTCTCCCTCAGTTTACTGAGTTGCTTATATGGTTCAATAATCCGCACTTTAGCTATTAATAACGCGCTGCAAGTTGTTTATCAATCAATACGGCCATTTGTTCGCTCTTTACCATACCCTCGTAAAACTTTTTCCAGTCCTTTTTCCTGTAATACACCAAGGTAGCTGGTATAGACCCTTGCCATTGATTGGTAATTTTTGGGATAAACTCGTTGGGTTTACTTTCATTTAGCCAAAGCACCTCATGTACGAGGTTCTTTTTAGATATGAATTTCTGCACCCTACGGGGGTAGTCATTTTTGAAATCCATATTCACCAGCAATATCTTCACCGGGTAACCCTTGTACTTTTCAGCCAGTTTGTCAAACTCGGGTAATTCTTTTATGCATGGCCCACACCAGGTGGCCCAGAAGTTTACGACATACAGGGTATCTTCATTGGCACCCAGCCTGTGCATCAATTGCTCGGCCTTGTAAGAGGGTATCTCCTGGGCGTGGGTATACCCGATTGTCAATATCAATGTTGCCACTAAAACGGTCATATATCTCACCATATCACAAATGTATTACACTACTACGGGTTATTTACCCTGTACTCTCTTAAAACAATGTTGAAATGGTAATGTTTTGCCTCATTTGCATTAGGTTTGCCCCGTAAATTCAGCTTTTAAATTATTATGGATAAAATATCTGTATTACAGGAAAAGATAAGGCAGGCAATGCTGGGCGGCGGTGAAAAACGCATAGACAGCCAGCATAAAAAAGGCAAGCTAACCGCCCGCGAACGGATACAACTCCTGATGGACGAGGGCTCATTTGAGGAAGTGGGCATGCTGGTGACACACCGCTGCCGCGACTTTGGCATGGATAAAGAAGTTTACCAGGGTGATGGCGTTGTGACAGGATATGGTACGGTTAACGGCAGGCTGGTGTATGTATTTTCACAGGATTTTACCGTGTTTGGCGGCAGCCTGTCAGAAACTCATGCTGAGAAAATCTGCAAAATAATGGACCTGGCCCTGCAAAATGGCGCACCCCTGATAGGACTGAACGACAGCGGCGGTGCACGTATACAGGAGGGTGTAGTATCGTTGGGCGGATATGCTGATATATTCCACAGGAACGTAAAGTCGTCGGGGGTAGTACCACAGATATCAGCCATCATGGGACCATGCGCTGGTGGCGCCGTATACTCTCCGGCCATTACTGACTTTATACTAATGGTGGAGAATACATCATACATGTTCGTGACAGGACCTAACGTTGTCAAGACCGTTACACACGAAACAGTTACCAGCGAAGAGCTCGGTGGCGCACAGACACATGCGTCCAAATCCGGGGTTACGCATTTTGCGTGTGCCAACGAGGTGGAGTGCATCGAAAACATCAAGCAACTACTGAGCTACATGCCGCAAAACTGCGAAGAAGATGCACCCGTATATGCTTACGAAACGGCGGATGAGAAACGCCCTGCACTCAACAATATTATTCCCGAAAATCCCAATCAGCCATACGACATGAAGGAGGTGATTGAGCAGGTTACCGACTCAGACTCTTTCCTGGAAGTACATAAAAACTATGCAGAGAACATAGTTGTAGGCTTTGCGCGCATAGCTGGCCGCAGCATAGGCATTGTGGCCAATCAACCCGCTAGCCTTGCCGGCGTACTAGACATTGACTCGAGCAAGAAAGGCGCAAGGTTCGTGCGCTTCTGCGATGCGTTCAACGTACCGCTGTTGGTATTGGTAGATGTGCCCGGCTTCCTGCCCGGTACCGACCAGGAATGGCATGGCATCATTACAAACGGGGCAAAACTGCTGTATGCCCTCAGCGAAGCCACCGTTCCCAAAGTAACGGTAATTACCCGCAAAGCATATGGTGGCGCGTATGATGTTATGAACTCAAAACACATCGGCGCCGACCTGAACTACGCATGGCCAACAGCCGAAATAGCCGTAATGGGCGCTAAGGGGGCAGCAGAGATCATTTTCAAAAAAGAAATAGCCGAGGCTCCGGATAAAGATGCCAAGCTAAAAGAAAAAGAACTGGAGTACACAGAAAAATTTGCCAACCCTTATGGAGCTGCCGCCAGGGGGTATATTGACGAAGTAATACTACCGGATGTAACCAGGGAGAAGCTAATACGGGCCTACAAAATGCTCGAAAACAAAGTAGAGGTAC
The DNA here is from genome assembly GCA_036568285.1 of Flavipsychrobacter sp. Lineage (GTDB taxonomy): Bacteria > Bacteroidota > Bacteroidia > Chitinophagales > Chitinophagaceae > UBA5543. Next base: position 3,970 of record DATCSV010000156.1, read on the forward strand.
GACCCAAACGTAAGCACGGGAACATTCCTTTGTAAAAACATACTGAAAATAGGCAATCCCGTACGTACGGGATTGCCTATTTTTATATAAGCTTTTGCGCAACATCATCCACATAGCCATCAACTGGATATTGTATACCAGTATTTTCGCCGCTACATGCGCAGTTGGGCTTTGCATGTCTACCGAAAGGTTATTGCTTGATTCGGTGCCCCCACTCTTCTCAGCTCTTCATCTCCTGGTGTTTTGCAGCACGCTGTTCGTTTATAATGTCCATTATCTCATCAAAAAATCCACTCCGGAACTGTCAGACCGGTTTGGCTGGTCGCAACACCACCGGGTGTGGCATTACCTGCTTATGGGCATCGGAGCCGCTGGCTGCATTCTATCTGCCCTTTATCTGCCCGCCGATATACTAATAGCCTGTACGGTCTTAGCTGCACTATCCTTTTCTTACTCAATACCACTACTCCCTTTCAAAAACAAAAAGCGCCTGAAGGATTTCGGCTGGATAAAAATTCTGGTACTGACACTCGTATGGACTATCGTCACCAGTGTGCTACCAATTCTATATCACAATCGTCCGATAGCCGAGTATCCGTACGAAATACTAATTCGTTTTGTATTCATGTTCACACTTTGCGTGGCCTTCGACGTACGTGATATGCAGACGGATATGGAAGCCGGCATTGCTACCCTGCCCAACATCATCGGCATCAAGGGTAGCTACCGTGTAATGAGTGTATCGATGATATTGTTCATCGTCATGAGCATCATACAATATTTCAGGTACCCTTCTATAGAGAGGTTGATTGCAGAATTTACAGTAGCTGTCGCAGTCAAACTCGCGGTCGACTATGCCCGCAGGCACCCTTCTGACCGTGCCTACCTTGGGCTGGTAGATGGGATGATGCTGCTATATGCACTACTGGTATTATAGCAATGAAAAACGCCCCTGCTTTGCAGGAGCGTTTCGCTTTTTATTTTCTTTCAACTTTTTACTGTTTCACTATGGGCATCACATGCTCATAACCGTCCTTCTGTATCCTTACAAAATACATACCGGGTGCCCAGTCTGAAGTCGAAACCGCACCTTTGTAATTGCCTGGTCCGATATTCATTTCTGTGGCATTCACCAACGAACCGCTGATGCTATATACCTGTACTGTATAAATACCGGCATCGGCCTTATCCAGGTCAATTGTGAGTACATCTGCTACCGGGTTGGGATATGCCTTCACTACTACTTCGCTGGTTACTTTAGCTACAGAAGTTGCATCGGCCAATGCAAGTGATATAGTGCTGCTTGGTTTATCGCCGGAAACTGAATTATCCTTATCTACTGCATTGATAATAGCGTACATATTAATACCTCCCACGCTTGTAGCAGGCGCCGTCCAGTCAAAGCTGATTTCATATACACCCGCAGTTTTAGGTATAGGGGCGTTATGCTCTACCAGTGTAGAATTAGTAGCTGGGAATCCATGTACCATTGTCCCCAGGTTGCTGTAAATACCTGTTGTTGTATTGTCTGAGCTTTTTAATGCAGTGAACTGAAAACCAAAGTCATCTAAACCAACAGTGGGATTGCCACCTGTAAGGGTTATGATATAAGTTTCTCCTGCAACATAAGAAGTAACGGGCGTACTGCTTCCTCCAGCTGATTTTAGGCGTACTTCAATGGCGCCGGTAGTAGTACCACCACCGCCCATGTGGCAACCGCCGCAGGTTCCGCTACTACCCGGCCTGCCGGTTTTATCGCCCTCCATATTGTTGGCCGGCCCGCTTGAATAGCTACTGATGGTCAGATAAATAATCGCCGTTGTGGCTGTGATGAGTAGAGATTTTTTCCTCATAAGCAGTTTGTTTTGTGGTAATATTTCGTTACCTGTTTTACAATTATCTTTGCCCTCTATGGGACAAAAGAAGCTTGTTCGTTTTGAAGCTATAAGTAAATATAAGAATGTTTTGCAATATCCCCAAGGCATGAAGGGCAAGTGGCATGAATATTTCATTAATAAAAACCCCATCACTCTTGAACTTGCCTGCGGCAAGGGAGAATATAGTGTAGGATTAGGCAGGCAAAACAAAGACAAGAACTTTATCGGTGTTGATATAAAAGGCAACAGGATATATATAGGCGCAAAAAAAGCTTTGGACGAGAAGCTGGACAATGTTGCTTTTCTGCGTACACATATATTACAGATTGAAGATTATTTCGAACCGGAAGAAGTGGAAGCTATCTGGATTATCTTCCCCGATCCTTTCCTGCGCGAGTCTCGCGAAAAAAACAGGCTTACCCACCCCCGATTTTTATATCGTTATCAACGAATACTAAAACCCGGTGGTGTCATCAACCTGAAGACCGACTCGAAAGAACTTTACGATTACACGCTGGAGATGATTGCGGAAACAGGCTGCAACATAGTGGAGAATATTGCCGATATATACGGCAAAGGAAAAGCAACTGGACCGCTGGCAATACAAACGCATTATGAACAAATGCACCTGGCTGAAGGGCGGACTATTTATTATGTAGCATTCACTCTTCCGGAAAAAGAAATTGATATACCAGAGCGGTACAAAACACACAAATCTCTTGAGGCCCGGGATTGATTATTATATAAACGATGACGGCCTGCTGGTGTTTACCGAGGCTTATCACCTGCAACGCGGATATTGCTGCGGTAGGGGTTGCCGGCATTGCCCATATAACTACGAAAATGTTCCCGACGTAAAAAGAGGGAAATTATTGACTGCGAGAAAAGAACGCAATGAAACCGACCAGCGATAAAGAAAGCATTTATGAAGCTATCTATGATGTGGTACGCTGCGTCCCCAAAGGGCGTGTCACGTCTTATGGAGCTGTTGCTGCGGCAGTTGGTGCTAAATCAGGTGCCCGGCTGGTAGGCTATGCTATGAACCTGAGTACAAACGTAAAGCCCAAAGTGCCCGCACATCGTGTCGTCAACCGAAATGGCATGTTGTCAGGCAAACACCATTTCTCTCCGCCTGAAAAAATGCAGCAGTTGCTGGAAAAAGAAGGCGTACAGGTAGAGAATGATACCGTGGTAGATTTTAAGCAGCTCTTCTGGGATCCGATGATTGAACTATTGAAGTAAGTTTCGTGTTATAAAGCCAGTAATCATAAACAACATGGCTCCACACAACAGACTCACTCTTTTCCTACTATCCCTGATCATCCTCACTTCTTGCCGCACACGCATCGACACAGAAGAATTTTCAGAGCAGGTACAGACTATCCTGACAAAAAGCAATAAAAAAGTAGCACCTGGAAATACCGCCGGAACCTTGTATGAGGCTTACAACAAGAATTCTTTTGCACCCATATGGACGGATGAAAAAGGCAGTGTAAAAAAAGGTGAGGAATTCATAGAAGAGTTGCGCGGGCTTTGGGCTGATGGGTTGGATACGGGTCGTTACAGAATAGCTCACCTTTCGGAAACAATGGCCAAACTGGACAAGCAAAAAGGCGACGTAGCAACAGCAGATGTTATTGCATACGATACATTGTTCTCAAAAACGTATATACTGGCTGCCCGCGACCTGCTGATGGGCGTATTGGATGCCGAAGAAACAGACGACATGTGGTATCATGACAATGACACGACATGGATAGCAGCCGAGGGACTGGCACTCCGGGGCTATACTTCCCTGGACGAATACCGCAGTAAAATCCCGCTATATCGCAAACTAAAGGAGGAAAGGGAAAAACTAAATGATACAGGGGAAGACAGTTTATTAGCCACTATTGAGGTGAACCTGGAACGCCTGCGCTGGTTGCCACAAGAGCTTGAAACAACAAATATAACTGTCATCATACCACAAATGCAACTTTACCTGACGGACGACAATAAAGAGGTAATGAATATGAAAGTAGTACTCGGCCGTCCAGACAGGGAAACCCCATCTCTCAATGCACCTATCCACAACGTTGTATTTAACCCCTCATGGGGTGTACCGCCCGGTATTATGAAAAAAGACGTTATTCCGGGTATGTTGAAAAAGGGCGAGGCTTATCTGAAGAAGAAAGGATTGAAAATATATGACCGTGCCGGCAATGAGGTGCCTGCATCGCGGGTAAATGAAGAGAACTACAAAAGTTATGTATTCCGTCAGCCACCAAGCGAACGCAATGCCCTTGGACAAGTGAAATTTGACATGCCCAACCCCTGGAATATTTACCTCCACGACACACCAAGCAAAGATGATTTTGAAAAAGATGACCGCACTAAAAGCTCAGGCTGTGTAAGGTTGCACTATCCCCGGCAACTGGCTGAATACCTGCTGATCGAAATGAACAATAAGGAATACGACCGTGAGCGTATAGACTCGCTAACGGCCACGAATGATACTAAATACGTAAAACTCAGATCTCCGCTACCTGTCCACCTGTTATACCTCACTGTGGCTGACAGCGGGACCACCATTGTCTATCTGAAGGACATATATCGTAAAGACGCGAAAGTTTATTCCCTGATGCAGCGAAGTAAATCGGTAGCCATCCGATGAAGGAAATTACATTATAGTTTGTTCGCCTGGAATTCGTTAACGGCATCTGAACCCTGCTTCAACCATTGGCAGGTTTCCATATACTTCTTCTCGGGATAATATATGAACATGCAGGTACCGTCTTTAATGGTATTAATTACCGTATCCGAAAGTTCATTACTTACTGCAGGGCAACCCCAGCTTCTTCCCAGCCTACCTGTGCCGGATATGAAATCTTTACTTACATAACCCGCCCCATGTACAACTATCGCGCGCTCGTACGCAGCTGAATTATAGCCTTCGTCCATACCGTGCAGGTGCAATGAGTTGCCATGTTTACCTATATAGGTATCACCTGTTACATAGAACCCCATACTACTTTGGTGAGAACCTTCCTTATTAGAGAAATATTTGGCGTACTCCTCGCCTGTACCCTGCCCGTGTGCGACGTGGGTGTTCAGGAGCACCTTGCGGCTGTCCATGTCTATAATCCACATCCTTTTTTTGTTCGCCGATAATGAATAGTCAGAAACAGTCAGGATATTTTTTTCAGCATTTAACTTACCCGCCCTCTTCAGGTTTTGATAACCGGTATAAGCCTTTGCAAATACCTCATAGTTCAGGGGTTCGCTGCTACTGAAATCTATTTGCTTATAAATTTCTGCAGTCGGGTTTGTTACGGTAGTTACCACAACACCGGTTTTCTCTTTCTCAATGGCAATAGTATTACCTCCCAATAGCATCACTGTAGCTATTGCTGCATATAAAAACAGTCTTCTTAAAGGAAAATTCATACTACGTAAAGATACGAAACTTCTTACAATACATGAAAACAATACTACATATTTAACATAGCATTATTAAAGAAAATATAAAACGTTCAGGTCTGTATATTTACAGTTTTGCGACTTGTACTTCGTAGATACTCATAGGCCGGGTATAGTATTTCTCGTAATTCTCTTCCCTACCCACTTCTATAATATTTCGCTTGTACGATGGGTTCTTATAGCTTGGTCCAAACCGCTTGATTCCTTTTATCGGGTTCCCGGACTGAATAATGGCAATAGCTACTTTTTTCACTTCTGACGCAGGTACACCCGCGCCATACCATATACAGTTGGTTTTCTCATAGCCGGTATTTTTATCCAGTACTTTCTCCTCAAATCGTAGATCCAAAGCTTGCAATGCCGCCAGCAGGCTGGCATTGTCTGCCTTGCGATGGTAATAGGTTAAAACAACCTCTCGAGGCGCAACTTTTGCAGTGGTGGATTTAGCTCCTTTCGTTGATACAGTCGTTTGTGCAACTTTAGGTTTTTCAGTTGCTACAGCCTCAGCGGGTTTTGTATCCGCAGCTGTCTCTTGCTTCTCTGCAACCGGGGGTATCACTTTCTCCGATACGGAATCTACCAAAGCAACCCTGCGGCTACTGAGACTGTCCAGCTCAGTTTCCAGAGCCCTGACAGCAGCCTGCAATTGCGCCCGCTTATCCTGGATATCCAACACCTGTTTGTACGAAAATAAGATAGCCAATAGCCCCAGGGCAACTGCAATCAGGCCAAATGAAAAAGCCAGTACGAATACATTATATCTCTGCTTACTTATACTCCCGTCCATTTTATCCCCCTTTTTTCCTCCGTGAGGAGGTCAACATACTATTTCTCAATACTCATGCCAAAAATCCGAAATCTGAACTAAAATGCCATCATATATTGAATTGATAGTTGTAAGTATATGCCCTGCCATTCTTTTTGCCTAATTTTGGCAGTCTTTAAAAAAATTCAATAAATGAAAGAAGTGTATATTATTTCCGCTGTGCGTACGCCATTAGGTAGCTGGGGTGGAAGCCTGAAAGATTTTTCCGCAACACAACTGGGTTCTTTTGCAATCAAAGGAGCTATTGAAAAAGCAGGTGTCGCTCCCTCTGAAATCAATGAGGTGCTGATGGGTTGTGTAATGCAGGCTAACCTGGGACAGGCGCCTGCAAGGCAGGCTGCAAAGTTTGCCGGCGTGCCCGACAACGTGCCCTGCACCACGGTAAACAAAGTATGTGCCAGCGGCATGAAAGCAGTAATGCAAGGCGCACAGTCTATTATGCTGGGCGATGCTGATGTAGTAGTAGCAGGTGGCATGGAGAGTATGAGCAATGTGCCTTTCTACAGCCCCAACATGCGCTGGGGTAATAAGTATGGCAATGTAACCATGATTGACGGCCTGTCTAAGGACGGTTTGACTGACGTTTATCATAACTACCCCATGGGTAATGCAGCAGAACTTTGCGCCAGCGAGTGTAACATCAGCCGCGAATCGCAGGATGAATTTGCCATAGAAAGCTATAAGCGTAGCCAGGCGTCTGTAAATGGCGGCAAGTTTGAGAACGAAATAATACCGGTGGAGATACCACAACGCAAAGGTGACCCTATACTGTTCAGCAAAGATGAGGAGCCTTTCAATGTAAAATTTGATAAAATACCCGCTCTGAACTCTGCATTCGTTAAAGGTGGTTCTGTAACTGCCGCCAACGCCAGCACTATGAATGACGGTGCTGCTGCACTGGTACTGATGAGCAAAGAAAAAGCGGAAGCATTGAGCCTGAAGCCCATAGCTAAAATAAAAGCTTATGCTGATGCAGAACAGGCACCCGAGTGGTTCACAACCACTCCATCACTGGCGGTACCCCGTGCAGTAGAAAAGGCAGGCCTGAAAATGGAAGACATCGCTTATTACGAGCTGAATGAAGCTTTCAGCGTAGTAGGATTGGTAAACATGCAAAAGATGAACCTGAAGCCTGAGCAGGTGAATGTGAACGGCGGTGCTGTTTCCCTGGGCCACCCGCTGGGTGCCAGTGGTGCACGAATACTGGTAACGCTTATCAATGTACTACACCAGAACAATGCGCAATACGGTGCGGCAGGTATCTGCAACGGTGGTGGTGGCGCCAGCGCTGTAGTATTAGAGCGCATGTAATTTGCAATTAACCAAGAACAAATAGAAAGAGCGGCTACTAGCCGCTCTTTTATTATTTCCTTGCGTCATGGCGAGGCACGGAGCCATCTCAAGAAATGCCTTATAAGGAACACCTCCACCTATTCAATGTTACGTGAGATTGCTTTGTCGCTCATGCTCCGCTCCGCGCAATGACGTGCTAAAAATTACAACCCGCCCATCTTACACACCTTCTTATACTCTGTAGGTGTCACCTTACCTACAGATAAGCGGGAAAGGCGTACCAAATCCATATTAGCCAGGTCTTTGTCTGCCTTTATAGCTTCCAGCGTTACGGGTTTGGGCATGGCTTTTACAGGCTTCAGGTCCACTACTACCCAGTTGGTATCATCAGTAGTAGGGTCCTGGTAAGCGGTTTTTACTACTTCAGCTATACCTACTATCGCCAGCCCTTCGTTGCTGTGATAGAAGAACACCTGGTCGCCTTTCTGCATATCGCGCAGGTTATTGCGCGCAGCATAATTGCGCACACCGTCCCAATGCGTTTTTTTATCTTTTACAAATTGCTCCCAGCTATATTTGAATGGTTCAGATTTTACCAGCCAGTAATTCATGAGTATGTATTTTTTGCCGTCTTAAAAATATCTTATTTATCCCTTTGCAGTAAGTACGAAGCCAGCTTACGCAGTGGCTCTTTCCTTTCTGCAGGCACGTCTACTTCCTGCAGGTTATTAAATGCCTTAT
>DATCSV010000157.1:0-15216 GCA_036568285.1 Flavipsychrobacter sp.
CTGAACGCCGGGCTGCAGATCAAGTTCAATAACCGGGTATATGTATCTAAAAACGGCCTGCTGGACCTGCTGGAAAACAAGACCAATACGGAAACCAACCGCTACCCTATCATCCACCTGAAAGGCGAAGATATAGAAGCGGCCATAACGCATACCAACGATTACGGCGAGGACATTTACTCCTTCGTCAACGGGCAGCACACTACGCAGGGTGGTACACACCAGGCGGCCTTCCGGGAGGCTTTTGTAAAAGTCATTCGCGACTTCTTCAAAAAAGACTACGAAGCTACCGATATCCGCCAGAGTATCAGCGCCGCCATATCCGTGCGTGTACAGGAGCCTGTTTTCGAATCGCAAACCAAAACCAAACTGGGTTCTCAATATGTGTCAGAGGGCGGGCCTTCTATGAAGTCTTTTGTGCTGGATTTCTTTTCGAAAGAGCTGGATAATTACCTGCACAAAAACCCAGCTACTGCTGATGCAATGAAGAAACGCATAGAGCAGAGCGAGCGCGAGCGTAAAGAACTATCAGGCATACGCAAACTGGCCAACGAACGCGCCAAAAAGGCTAACCTGCACAATAAAAAATTGCGCGACTGCCGCATACATTTTAATGCAGAGCCCCCCGCTAAGAACAAAGAAGAATATATCGCCAAACAAAAAGAAAGCACGATATTCATTACCGAAGGTGACTCAGCAAGTGGTAGCATCACCAAAAGCCGCAATGTAGAATCGCAGGCGGTCTTCAGTCTGCGGGGTAAACCGCTCAACTGTTTCGGCCTCACCAAAAAAGTAGTGTACGAAAACGAAGAATTCAACCTGCTGCAACACGCGCTGAATATTGAAGAAGGTATGGAGGGATTGCGCTACAACAATATCATCATAGCTACCGATGCCGACGTGGATGGTATGCACATCCGCCTGCTCATTATGACTTTCTTCCTCCAGTTCTTCCCCGACCTGGTAAAGGGCGGCCATGTGTACATACTGCAAACACCCTTATTCCGTGTGCGCAACAAGCAGAAGACTATCTACTGCTACAGCGACGAAGAACGCAGGAATGCGATAGCAGAGCTTGGTAACAAACCTGAGATAACACGATTCAAAGGTTTGGGTGAAATCAGCCCCGAAGAGTTTGCACAGTTTATAGGCGATGATATGCGCAAAGACCCCGTGCTGCTGGGTAAGGAGGACATCAAAGAACTGCTGAGCTACTACATGGGCAAAAACACCCCCGAGCGGCAGAAAGACATTATTGAAAACCTGCGGGTGGAAAAAGATTTGGTAGAGGAGATAGAAAAGGTGTAAAGATGAAAGCAACTATAAACACCATACTATCACTATTGCTGTTATCAATGCCGATTATAACATCAGCCCAATACACCCTCAAAACCACCCAGGTAGATAGCAATATCTACCTCTACATTTCTTATGGTGACGTGGGCAACTATAAAAACATAGATGCCAATGCAGTAGTACTCGTTTCCGGCAATGAAGCTATGCTCTTTGATACTCCCTGGGATAGCACACAGGCGAAGCAGTTGATAAGTTGGGTAACAGACAGCCTTGACAAGAAAATCATCCTATCAGTTATTACCCATGCCCATGCCGACAGGATAGGCAGCATAGCTACTATGCATAGGTACGGCATACCGACGTATAGCCACCACCTTACAGCACAGGAGGCGCTAAAGCGTGGCTATCCCCGCCCGCGGCACGTCTTTTACAATGACGATACGACATTTCGTTGCGGCGACATAGAAGTTATTGCTTATTACCCCGGCGCCGGCCATACTATTGATAATATTGTACTGTACGTACCCTACAAAAAGTTCCTGTATGGCGGGTGTTTTATCAAAAGTGGTTTCAGTACCGACATTGGTAATATAGAAGATGCGGACATAGCAGCATGGCCACAGAGCATTACCAAGATGAAAAAGCGCTTTGAGAAAACGGGCTTCAATATGGTGATACCCGGGCATGGTAGCTGGGAAAGTAACCGCGCCATTGAAAATACCATGCGCTTGCTGACAGAAACTGCCAAAAGTGACTACTAAAAAGACCCGTTACTGACAACAAACGTATCAGCAATTTTATCGTGCAACCCCTGCTTGCGCGTATCAAAACCAACCATGATGAACCCGATTAATAATATTATCGCAGAGAGGATTTTACTGAAATATCGTCCTGTTGCCCTCCAGAAACCAATTCTGTTCCCGTTTACATCAACCACCATTATATCGAGTAATCTTTTCCCTATGGTGGCCTGGTTAGCACCGGATTCCAGGCCGGCGAAGTATAACCAATCAACAACCAGCGTGACGATATTCGTCCAACCGGAAGCATTAAAGAAACGTCCGTCAATTAAAAAAGTTATAAGCAGTTTTGGGAGCATTAATATCAACGCATCTATTATAAACGCTGCTACTCGTGCCCAGAATCCGGCATATTGTACATGTTGCCCCTCAGCCATATTAGGGTGGTATTGGTTTTCCATTGTGTATAGTGCATTAAATTCATAATAAAAATAATGAACAGTTCTATATAATGAAAGCAATTGGGTTTTGTTTTATATTCGAATTATGGAAACAACATTAGGCATAGGCTCTCGTGTAGAGCATCCCCATTTTGGCAAAGGTGTTATTGTAGATGTATCCAGTGAGCTATATATCATCTGGTTCAAGTCGCAGGGCGGCACCAAAAGCATCAATAAGGAATTTGAATTAAAAGTGATAGAAGCCGTGGAAGGCAGCAACGCAGCAGGCGCTGGCATTACGCTAGCAGACATAGAGCAGGCGCTGGATAATATACTGGAACGCCGCCTGCACGAAATGCAACTGGTGCCTATGGCCAACAAATGGAACAATGGTATGCTGATATTGAAACCTGCCGAAGAATCCATGCAGGCGAAAGAAATCCCGATTGAAACCTTCTTTCATAAAATAGTCATGGTGCGCGACAAGCTGCGCCTGATAGAGCAGAAGATTAATGCCCATAAGGTACTGACCGATGAAGAAAAGGTAGATATGCAACAATACATCACCGGCATATACGGTTCACTCACTACATTCAATGTACTGTTTAGAGAAAGTCACCACCAATTTAAAGGCGCAGGGGGATTATAACTTATCCCCCTACCCCATAATGTGCAGCCATTTGAAAATTTCTTCCCGAGTTTTGCCGGTTTTGGCCTGCAACCGTTTCAGCAATTCAAGCTCTTTGCCAAACTCATAATCCAGGTCCCTGTCATCTATATCCGGGTACTCAGCTTTCACCTTCTTTTTCAGTTCAGGCCATTTATCATGAAATTCAGCTGTATCCATTATCCCAATGAGTTTATCCAGTCAACTACTTCATCACGGGTTTTGCCCAGCTTTTGCTGCAAGCGTCCTACCAGTTCGTCTTCTTTCCCTTCTTCGTATGCCAGGTCATCATCAGTCAGGTCGGCATACTGTTGTTTCGCCTTGCCTTTCAGTTCGTTCCAGTTCCCTTTGATTTCTAATCTGTCCATTGTTTTATTTTTTTGGTTACAGACATATAACACAGGAAACAGCACCAAAGTTGAGTGCTTATGTTAATTCATTGATAATACCTGACTGTTGGGAGTGCTAGCTTTTGACAAGCGTATTCATGGGTGGTTATTTATCCCTTCAATGCCTCATCAATTTTCTTCGTCATCTCGGTAAGCTCCTGTTGGAGCAAGGGGTGGGCGAATGTAGAAATGGCCCCGTCAGCAGCGTAAGAAAGCAGGCACATGGCTATAAAGTCCTGGTCGTCTTTGCCGGCATAGGCGGTGCGTAGCTCTGTTATTTTAGCATCAGCTTGTTTTACCGCTTTGCGTACAGCTTCTTCTTCGCCGGGCGTTATGCGTATGCGGTAGCTGCGGCCTGCCAGCCATACATTTATCGCTATGAGTTCTTCATCTGCCATAGAGAAACATTTATTCTGTAGCTATCGCTTCCTTACCGTTCGGTTCATCTTTTTGCATAAACCGCTTCTGGAATAAAAGTAAAGTTATTACCCCACATGATATAGCGGCATCCGCAATGTTGAAAACAGGCTCAAAGAAAGAAAACGATTTACCACCCCATATAGGCACCCAGCCGGGCAAGGTCGTATCTATCAACGGGAAATACAGCATATCTACCACACGGCCATGAAAGAGTTTACCATAGCCTTCACCAAAGGGCACCAGCTTTGCAATATGGAAGCTACTCTCGGTAAATATCATTCCGTAGAAGATACTGTCAATAAGATTGCCCAATGCCCCTGCCAATATCAGCGAGCCGCATATCAGCAATCCCGTATGGTATTTTTTATCTACGAGGCGTTTGAGCAGGAAGAATCCGAAGACTACCGCCACTAGCCGGAAGAGTGTAAGAATAAGCTTGCCCGTAGCTGCATCGCTCAGGCGCATTCCAAATGCCATGCCCTCGTTCTCAATAAAGTGCAGCCTGAACCAACTGCCTAATACATTTATCTCTTCTCCGTAATAGAAATTTGTTTTTATATAAAACTTACTGAACTGGTCGGCAATGATGACGAGCAGTACAATTAATATGGCATGACGGTATCTCACTATAAAATTTTCGATGTGTTAGCGGCAAAGATAATGCCTAGGATGGTTAATAGTACGCCATTATCGTTAGTGTATCGTGAAAAAAGCGGGGCGCATATGCGCCCCGCCTGACATGACAATCCAATATATATTAGAATGTGCCTCGCAGTGTTATCACCAGGTTTCTGCCCGGTGCGCTGATACCTGAGGCAAACACCCGGTAATTCTGGTCCATGATATTCTCCAGCGCTACCTGTACGCCCAAATGTTCGTTGAAGCGGTACCCTGTACGCAGGTTGAGGGTATACCATGCCGGCATGCCCTGCGGGGTGGCATAGTTCAGGTTATCTTCGCCTGACGGGCTGTATTCCGCCAACCGCTTCCATCCGTTGTACATGGCATATACTTCTCCTTCAAACCGCTTCTGCTTATATGCCAGGCTCGTTTTGCCAAACATGGGCGGTATATGATCAAGCGGTACTTCTGCACCATTTTGCATATATCTTCCATATGTATAGTTGAGCGAGCTATAAAACGTTACAAGCGGCGCCAGCTTTAACGTAACCGCCGCATTGAAACCGTAGAGGTAAGCTGCTGCCTTGTTCTGGTTAGCCACTACTTGTGTGAGTTTGCCATCGTACATGATGCTGTCCTCACCGTTCAAAGTAAAGGCAGAAGTAACAATAGCATTGCGAAACCAGGTATAAAACCCATTTGCCTCCAGCCTTATATGCTCACCATCGGTATAACTGATACCCAGGTCTGCATTGTAGGTATACTCCGGCTCCAGGTCAGGATTTGGCACTACCAGAATTTGCCCGCCAACTGATTCGAACACCTTACCCAGGTCATCGATATTCGGCGAACGGAAGCCTGTAGCGCCTGTGGCTGTAAACCGCCATCTGTAAGATGGCATGAACACTAACCCTATATTACCGCTCAGTGCCGTATTCTGTTGCGATGCCTCGCGATAAGGGAACGGGAAGAACGCCGTATCGTTGAAAACGGCACGCATACTGGTATAATTCAGCCTGACACCGTCATTCAATATCAGTTTTCCAGGCACCAGCTTCCACAGATGTTGTGCATACACAGCGCCATAGTACATACTGCTGCCACCACCGGGATAACGTGTATCCAAAAGTGATGTAGCGCCCGTAAGCAAACTTTCACCATAAGCTGTTGAATTCACTTTATTATACTGGCCGTCTGTGCCTACTGTTACCTCGTGCCGATTCATCAGTTTGCGCAAATCAATGTTATACCCTACAACATCCAGCTTTTCCTGCCTGTTTTGTCGCATGTCGTTATATAAGGCACGCTGGTGGCGGCTTTCTTTAATATGCTGGTAGTTAACCCCCGCCTTTATCTCGTCTATAAACCCGGTCAATTGTGTTGCTTCAAACTGGTAGGCACTCAGCATCCGCTCCTGTGGGCCGTAGTACCATTCAGCAAAGCGCAATTGCCCGTTACGGTAATCCGTCAACCTGTCGTACCGCGGCACGTCTGTGCTGGTGGAGTATTGCAGGTTGAGCGTGTGGGCCACCTTCTCATTCTGCTGAAAAAGGAATTTCTGTAACAGGTCAACCTGACTGTAGCCGGTGTACTTCTGCACATTCGGATCGGGGTTGGCAAATACCCTATCGCTGTCACCTACCCTTTCCACATATTCATTGCGCATACCTAGTGCGGGATAAAAAGGATTGCGCAGATTGCCCTGGCGGGTATCACCAAACTTGCTGAAAGTGGCAGAGGTAAGTGAAGCGAACCTGCGCCAACCAAGATTAAAATCCACATGGCCTGTTCCCTCGCCGTTGGCAGAACTGTAGCGTGTCATCATATTGGCATGTACGTCCATGCCTTTCCACTCGGTCAGTTGCGGCTTCTTGGTGCTGAATACTACCACACCGCCGAGTGCATCGCTGCCATAAAGGGTTGAAGACGGCCCATAAAGCACTTCTACCCTATCCAGCACATTGTTATCTATAGTAATGACATTCTGCAAATGGCCGCCCCTGTATATGGCGTTGTTCATACGTACACCGTCAATTACCATTAATACCCTGTTGGCTTCAAAGCCCCGCACCACCGGACTACCACCGCCCGCCTGGCTGCGCTGTACAAACACGTTACCCGTTTGCTCCAGCATAGTTGCCGATGTTTGCGGCATCGACCATTCAATTTCTTTCTGTGAAATACTTTCTATTTTCTGCGCGACATTCTTTTTACGCTCTTTGAACTTGCTGGCTGAAATCACTATTTCCTCCAGCGATAAATTATGTATTTGTGTTGAATCGCAATCCTGTGCCGAGGCCGTAACAGCCAATAGCGCACAAGACAAGGTCAACAATATCTTGTATTGCATATATCTTGAGTGAATAAATGAATAATAAAACCGCTGATGTGATACAGCTATTACTTTTTTACGCAGTGGCTATATCCGGCGGGTTATGCAAGGGGGGTACATCCACCGAAAGGCGGAACGGGTTTGCCCATTGGCAGGTATGTGATAAAGATGTAAATGCGTGTGTATGCTCACTGACTTTCTCCTCTGGCAGCACGGCTATTAGTGTATGCCAATGCTTATCCGTCTTTTGCGTGGGTTGATTATCATCGTCAAATAGTCTGCCCAAGTATTTATACAAGTGATGTTCGAAATCATCGTAGTGGCCGATAAGCACAGTGACATTCCCACGCCTGATTTGGTCCTTTATATCAAACATCCTGCCACCGTATCTTATCTCATCTTTTTTTACCCAAACCAGTCTGCTTGCGTCATTGTATACTTCATTATCCAGCACCAATGTATCCCTGAAGCTTCTTTCTTTCTTGATATGGTGCACATAGTTGTAGCAGGCCTGCCGTGCCACATGCCACAATACATGGCCTGATACAGACCACAACATGATAACAGCAACAACAACGGCTGCTATGCCTGTGATACGCCTTTTATGTGTAGATATTTGTTTCAAAAAAAATGCCTTGCAGGTTGCAAGGCACAATTTACAATGTATCTGAAAGAATATATAGCTATTCTATAAGTTTTGCCTGTTCCACATTTACCACAGTGCGGTCAGTGGCGTCATCATTAGTAACAAAAGCTACTATTTCACAATGCTTTTCATGCCAGTCAGCTTTGATGGGCACTTTGAATGTCTTTTCGTACACGCGTCCGGGTACTTTGGGGTTTACCTTATCAGGTATCTGCGTACCACTGATGGTAGTCACAACGTCTCTTAACACGTGTTCATGCACATACTCATCTTCTATTCCTGTCAACGTTTTCTGTACGTCAATGATGCTGTCTTCCAGTACAGCTACCGTCAGGCTCTGCTTCATCGAAACATTTGCCGTATATGCAAGTTTCACTTTTACGGTAGCCTCTCTTGTAGCCTCATCAAATGAAGTTGTGATATGGATATTCACAGGCGAAGCAACCGCTGCCCGTGCATCTGACGCGCCACCCCATTTCAGCCTGTCCAATAAAAGTTTACCATTGAATTCGGCACGATCAAATGTAGCTTCCGGCAAACCACCCAAGCCGCCAAATAATGAATTGGCAATTTCGGTAGCATCGTCCGTACGAAAATCATATTTCGATTTATGGTCAGGGTCTTTCACCGGATCGGCCTGCGCATAATTGTAAATATGGTACCCAATGATAACCAGGTTGCCATTGAGCTTGGCCTTAATGGCACGCATGGCCGCGTGGCCATTAGGACATGGAGGACAGGATACACCGGTAAACTCCTCTGCCAGCATCTTGCGTGCAGTAGGGGTTTCAGGTGTTTCCGTATACGTCGAATCATCTCCGGAGGGGCCGAAGTCAATAGTAGGCCCTACCTCTTTACAAGACTGGAACCACACAAGTCCACCCAAGGCAATGTAAAAGAATATTTTTCTCATATCTATATAGTAAAATAGCCTGTGAATTTACGGATTTTACACGAAAAATAAGTAATCGTTTCATTTAGGTTAACTTTGTTTGCGTAAAAGAGAATTGTCATGGAAGAAAGTAAAAGGCAGAAACAGGTAGGCCAGTTGGTGATGGAAGAGATGAGCGACATCTTCCAGCGCGAGGGTATCAACATTATCAATGGCGGCATGGTGTCCATTTCCAAGGTATCAGTTACGCCCGATCTGTTGGAAGCGAGGATATTCCTGAGCCTGTACAAAATAGAAAAGCCTGAAGAACTGATAAAGGAAATAGAAAGCCGGACAGGGGAACTGCGCAACCAGTTGGGCAGGCGCGTCAGGCATCAACTCAGGCGCATACCCGAGCTGAAGTTCTTTATGGATGATACGCTGGACCATGTTTTCAAAATGGAAGCACTGTTAAAATCAATAAAGACCGAACCTAAACCCGGCGAAGAAAGCGAACAATAATGAGTCTGACGCTGATACGGCAACTGTCATGGCGCTACCTGCGCGGCAAGCGTACGGCCAACGCCGTGCCTGTTTTATCACGTATCAGTATGGTAGCCATAGGTGTAGGTGCAGCGGCTATGATCATTCTATTCTCGGTTTTCAATGGGTTCGAAGGCCTGGTAAAGGACCTGTACAAAGCGTTTTATCCCGACGTCAAAATAACAGCCGCCAAAGGGAAGTTTTTCAACCTGGATGACGCTGCCTTCCGGCAACTGCAACAAACCGAGGGCGTAGCGCTCATCAGCCGCGTACTGGAAGACAACGTCCTGCTCAACAGCAGTTCCGATGAAAAGCGGGTAGCCACACTAAAGGGTGTCGATGCTAACTATTTCAAAGTAAATGATGTAGCCATATACGTTACAGAGGGGATGAGCAACATAGCTACCGAACCTGTACAAACAGCGCTGATAGGCAGCCAGCTGCTGGGCCAACTTGGCTTGGATGTGAACAATGTGTTCAGCGTAATGGAAGCCTATTACCCCAACCCCAAAGCCTCCGCATCTGAGATAGCACAGGCACCCGAACAGGCATTCCGTTCGTTGAGGTTAAGGCCCGACGGCGCGTTCACCATACAGGATGATTTCGACGGCAAGTATGTGATAGCAGATATCAGCCTGATGCAAGACCTGGTGCAGGAACCGGGGAAGTATTCCTCACTGGAATTAAAACTCAGTCCCGGTGCAGATGCTGATGATGTGAGCGAGCTACTGCGTTCAATATTGGGACGTGATTACATCGTACAGACGCGATTTGAACAAAACCGCAACCTGTACACCATTATGCAATCAGAAAAATGGGCGGTGTATGGCATATTGGTACTGGTGTTGATGATAGCTGCGTTTAATATGGTAGGGGCCTTATCGCTGCTGGTATTGGAAAAGCAGAAGGACATCGGCATACTAAAGGCTATGGGCGCCCGCAGCAGCCATATCAGCGGCATATTCTTATCAGAAGGGGCCTTATGGGCGTTGCTGGGCGGTGGAGCCGGTATGCTGCTGGGCATACTCCTCTGCATAGGGCAACAGCAATTCGGCTGGCTGAAGCTGGGCGGGGCGTTTATTATAGAGGCTTACCCGATACGTCTTCAGGCTACGGACATATTAATAGTACTTGCTACTATTTTAGCCATCGGCCTGCTGGCAGCATGGTTTCCGGCGGCACGCGCGGCAAAGGCGGAGGGCATTTCCTTGAAAAGCGATTAATCTCCTCCTTACATCTTTTCCGGCAATCTGATACCCATTGTACCCATAGCATGGCGCATCACGCGTGCTACCATAATGATGATCATCAGGCGCAGTTGCTTTTTCTCTTCACTCTCTGCTTTCGATATGCTATGTACATCATAGAACGAATTGAACTGCTGTGCGAGTTGGAAAGTATAATTGCACAACAGAGAAGGATTATACTCATCTGCGGCCGCCCTCATTACGTCTCCATAATGCTCCAGCCACAATATCAACCCTTTTTCGGCCGGCGCAAGTTCCTGTGCCAGGCTAAAACCTGCAAATGAAGCATTATCCTTATCTACTCCTTCCTTTCTTAGGATAGAGCAGATACGCGCGTGTGCATACTGTATGAATGTAGCAGTGAACCCGTGGAGGTCTATTGACTCCTTAGGGTCGAATATCATTTTTTTCTTCGGGTCTACACGCAGCAGGTAAAACTTGAGTGCACCCAGGCCTATGGTTTCATACAGTTCTTTCAACTCATCCTGCGTAAACCCTTCCGTTTTACCGGCCTCTTCGGTTTGCTGCTGCGCCATGGCTATCATCTCATCTATCATGTCATCCGCATCTACCACCGTACCCTCGCGGCTCTTCATACGGCCGGTTGGCAGTTCCACCATACCGTAAGACAGGTGGAGGATAGTATCTGCGCAAGGTTCCCCCAGCTTCTTCAGTACCAGTTGCAGCACCTGCATATGATAATTCTGCTCATCGGCGATAACATATACAGATTTATCCAGGTTGAAGTCATTGTATTTAAGAATGGCAGTACCAATATCCTGTGTCATATACACCGACGTACCATCAGCACGCAGCAGCAACTTCTGGTCCAGCCCTTCATCCTCCAGGTCTACCCAGATGGAGCCGTCCTCTTTCTTGAACAACACCCCTTTCTCCAGCCCTTTCAGCACTATCTCTTTACCCAGCAGATAGGTGTCGCTTTCGTAATACATTTTATCGAAATCAATACCCAGGCGCTTATAGGTAACATCAAAGCCCTCGTATACCCAGCCATTCATCGTCTTCCACAGGTCTACTACTTCCTTATCACCCTTTTCCCAGGCGCGCAGCATATCCTGCGCCTCTTTCATGAGTGGTGCTTCTTTTTCAGCCAGCTTCTCATCCATGCCTTCAGACACCAGTTCCTCTATCTGGTGCTTATATACATCGTTGAACTTTACATAGTAATCGCCTACCAGGTGGTCACCTTTTATCTGGGCTGACTTAGGAGTTGCCCCATGCCCATAATGCTTCCAGGCCACCATTGATTTGCAGATATGGATACCCCTGTCATTGA
The DNA here is from genome assembly GCA_036568285.1 of Flavipsychrobacter sp. Classification (GTDB taxonomy): domain Bacteria; phylum Bacteroidota; class Bacteroidia; order Chitinophagales; family Chitinophagaceae; genus UBA5543. The sequence continues at coordinate 11,510 of DATCSV010000157.1, forward strand.
CAAGATTAGCTTTCGTTACATTATTGCCGTTTACCTTTAATATCCCGGATACAGCATACCCGAGGAAGTTGTTACGCAGGTGGCCGAAGTGCAAGGGCTTGTTTGTATTAGGCGAAGAATACTCCACCATTACGTTTTTGCCTGTTGCGGCCTGCTCACCATATTTAGTATCGTTATATTTATTACCAAGGAATGACGCCCAGTACCCGTCAGTCATAGTGAGGTTCAGGAAACCGGCTACTATATCGTAGGAAGCCACAAAGCCAGAATGGCTGACAAAATAATCACCCAGTTGTTTACCTATCACATCAGGCCTGGTCTTCAGCAGCTTGAGAAAAGGAAATAATACCAATGTATAATCACCTGTAAATTCAGGCTTGGTCTGATTTACAGTTACAGCCGAAGCGGGTATATCCGCTTCCGGGTACAGGCTTTTCAACGCTTCCTTTGCCGATGCTTTTATTTGTTCAACCAGGCTCATGCTTATCTTCATTTGGCGCAAAAATAATCAGATGCGGGCAGATATACGGTAAAAACTATCCCCGCCAAATTTTGGCGGGGATGTGCTTTCTTGTTCTCGATACTGACAGGGTCCGGCCAGGGGGTATGCCGGCATAATATGTTGAGCAATAAACTTTTGCGGGGCTTCTATGCTTAAACAAAAATCTAAGGCAAATGTAATCCGAGTATTTCAAACAAAAAACGGGTGTTTTTCCCCTTTGCTTTTTTCAATTATTTTTCGTATAAGTAGCTTTGTGAATATTTTTCTTATTTTCATATCTCAAACGGACGATATGAAAAAGCTCTTTATCCCATTGATGCTGTTGACAATCCTGTGCTCTATAATGAGTGTGGTACATGCGCAGCAAAATCATGTAGCTAACGGAAGTTTCGAGTATTACACGACTTGCCCTACAAGTATTTCGCTTGTAAACCGCTGTGTGGGATGGCGGCAATACACTTCAGCAACGTCAGACTATTTTCACGCATGTGGCAATATGGCACCTGTCAACTTTGCCGGTTATCAAAATGCAGCCCACGGGCAGGCGTATATGGGAGGTTATGTGTACAACCACGGTGACAGCAGAATATATAAAGAATACATAGCAGCCGAAATTGCACCGCTCACACCTGGCAAAAAATACGAGGTATCAATGTCGGTTTCTTTAAGCAACAAGTCGAAGTATGGAACGAACGACCTGGGTGTATACTTTTATGATTCTGGTGCGTATACCTTACCATCGGTAAACGGCGTACTAGGCGTTACGCCGCAGATATCCTATTCCAGCTACGGTGTTATTATGGACACCACCAATTGGGTAAGGGTTACAAAAACATTCGTTGCAGACTCAGCTTACGACAATATAGTTATAGGTGGTTTTACACACTACAATAACCTGGCTCTTGATTCATTTGTCTCGAACACCCATTATGGTTATTACTACATTGACTCGGTGGTAATAAAAATAGTTGACTCCTTTTCCGTAAGCACAAGCGACAGCTTTCTTTGTGCCGGAGATACTTTCCAGGTCTTCTGCAACACCCCGATTAACTTCAACTCTACTAATACCTTCACTGCCCAGTTATCTGACAAAACAGGAAGTTTTAGCAGCCCTGTAACTATCGGCTCAATGGCTTCGGATACCTCCGCCGCTATCACCTGTATAATACCGGGTAGTATATCACCCGGCACGGGTTATAGAGTACGGGTAATCTCGTCTTCTCCTGCCGACACTACTGAAAACTTAAGTCCCCAGCTAAAAATCGGCAACCCTGACAGTACGAATATTTCAGTCAGCAGTAACAGCCCCTTGTGCGAAGGAGGCTCGCTGCAGTTTTCTGCCAGCACCTCTGTGCAGGGCACTACCTACCAATGGACAGGGCCCAACAGTTTCAGTTCTACATCGCCCAGCCCGTTTATCAATGGCGCCGCCCCTGTGCAAAACGGCAACTACTTCGTTACGATGAAATGGTATGGCTGTGAAGTGACAGACACTGTACCGGTGACAGTAAAGCCATTACCTGCAAAGCCTGTTGCAGGCAATAACGCCCCCCTGTGTGCAGGCGAGACCTTAAACCTGACGGCCACTACTTCTACAAACGGAGTTAGCTACAGTTGGGCAGGGCCGGGCAGCTTTAGCTCTTTAGCCCAAAACCCGTCTATCAACAACACTACAACCACTATGAGTGGTGACTATATAGTAACGGCCAACCTTAATGGATGTACCAGGAAAGACACTACAACAGTTACCATTAACCCACAACCTGCGGCTGTAACACTCAGCAGTCTGCCATCGCCTGCCGGCTGCACAGGCGATACACTTTATCTTAGCTCAACGGTTTCTTCTACGGGCGTTAGCTATAGCTGGACCGGACCGGGAGGTTTTTCTGCGAGTACTCAAAATACCACCAGCCCCAACCTTACACCTGCCGCTACCGGCTGGTACAAAATGACAGTAGGGCTTGGCAGCTGTTCTTATGTTGATAGCATTCATGTCACTATCAACCCAATACCCGCAACACCGGTTGCCACGTACAACAATCCACTGTGTATCGGTGAAACACTGAAGCTGTCGGCCAGCACAGTGAACGGGACTACTTATACATGGAACGGGCCGGGCGGTTTCAACACCAATGCACAAAACCCATCCCGTACCAACAGTTCTTTCAATGACACCGGCCTCTATTGGGTTACTACCACTGCGAATGGCTGTACCTCTCCCGCCGCTACAATGCGCGTAAGCATTAACCCCATTCCATTTGTGGTGATATTTCCCACGCCGGCTGATTCCATCTGCCAGGGTGACGCAGTGACATTTACCGCGCTGCCGAACAATGCGGGGGGTACACCGCAATACCGCTGGGTAGTTAACGGGCAGACAGCGGGCAACAACAGTACCACCTTTACTTCAACCGCCCTCAATGACCAGGATATAGTGCGTTGTGATATGACGGAAAACACTAAATGCAGCGCCCCATATACCGACCAGAGCAATGATATAACCATGAATGTATTACCCTGGCTGGCACCGGGTGTTAGTATATCAGCGAGTCCCCACAGGCCGTTGAACGTAGATGAATATGTGACCTTTACCGCTACACCAACCAACGCAGGTACCAATCCCAAATACCAATGGAAGCGCAACGGGCAGGATGTGCAAGGAGCCACCGGCAGTGTATGGAGCGCCAATACATTGAATGATAACGACAGCATCAGCGTAGAGCTGATCAGTGACTATAAATGCCCGCAACCCACCACAGCCTCGAGCAACGGCATAAGAGTAAGGGTGCTGACATCAATAAGCGGAATGAACGAAACTGCGGGTTTTATACTTTACCCGAACCCGAATAACGGCAAGTTTATCCTGAAAGGGAATGTCCCCACAGATGCTGGGTTTAGAATAGAAATAATAAATGCCTTGGGGCAGGTAGTATATAAAGATGCAGTACAACCAGGCAATGGGTTACTGAATAAAGAAATAGAACTAAACCATGTTGCCAACGGCATTTACCTGTTAAAACTAGATGCCGATAACCAGGTGACTACGCATAAGTTCAGGGTAGAGCGATAGCACTTTATTGCAAGGCCTCTACCATCACCTCCATCTTGCTGCCACGGGAGCCTTTTACAAGTATAGAGGCCTGTACGGGCTTGTGCATGGCTATGTAGTCTTTGGCTTCGGCCGAGGTGTTAAAATGTTTGTAAC
>DATCSV010000158.1:0-5098 GCA_036568285.1 Flavipsychrobacter sp.
CATTGACGTTTTTCTAAGGTGGATAGTGTTGATTTAAGGCGTTTCAGTTATACCTGGCTGAAACGCCTTCCCTTTTACTGCCATCAGCAATGCGACAATAAGAGCAAATTCGTACGGCGCAAAGAAGCGCTCTTGTAAAGAAGGAAATAAAACTAACCTTACCACTACCGACACTGTTACAATTAGCACTAGTTGCCTTACAAGTTTGCGTTTGACTGTCAATAGTAACAGGCCCAGGGCTACCCATATCCAATAATACGCATCTCCAAAAAACGCGCGAAATACGTTACGAACGTGGAAGTAGTATTGTACATGCGACTCCAGGAATTTGAACTCAGTAAACCACAGTGGCGAATTGCCGGCCAACCATGGAATAGCAAGAATAGCAATGATAGCAGCCACTATGGAGCCTGATGCTATGAATACCAGTCTGTTCCTCGTCGGCTTAAGGATAGCATAAAGCATTACCGTCACAAAGATGAAATTGTCTATGCGGGCCAGGGTTGCAAATGCCAGGCAAAGGAATATCCAACCTCTATGCTTGCCGGCAAAAAAGAGGTACATGGCGGACAAAACGAATACTGCAGAAAGGGCATCTGGAGAAGAGGTGTTCTGTAGTTCTTTAAAGACAGGCAACAGAGCTACAAGTATAGCAAGAGTAATGGTCATAAGCCGGTGCGTATATAGCGACATCCACGCATATAAGACGAGTAAAATAAAAAAGCAGGCGACTACAGAGGGTATGATAGTGGCTTGTATGAGCGGCACTCCCATCGTATACAACCCATAAACGAGCAAGTTGTACAGTGGCTTGGTGCGGTAATAGAATAGTTGCGAGTTGAATTTATCAGCATTTTGATAGCACTGCACCCTGTAAGGAATCCTTTTGGTGAAATTGCCAAACGTGCCGTTAGTCACCTCACCCCTCTGCTGGCCCTCTTTTATGATGTTATATACCCTGCTGTGTACGGAATCTTTATCCTCAACTGTATGGTTGAGTGCCAACGCCATATAGGGTAATATGTCCCAGTTGTAAGCTGGTTTATAATTTACGCCGATAATACCGGCAGCAATAAGCACAAAGATTATATGTACGAGCCATTTACCCAACCTGCCCTGTGATTTTTCACTAAAGCTATCCAACTTATGACAGTTTTAATAGACTGACGGCCTAGATACCAAACAAAATGTACATCAACCATCCGAAAGGTAAGTTGTTTTAACTTTTAGAATAACCCGGTTTGTATGAAGCTGATGGAGTAAAACAAAGTATGTGGCAGCCGGGGTTGGCCACATGGCAACCAAAGAATGAAGCAGGAAAAAGAAAAGTATATGATGTGCTGATAGTTGGCGGCGGCATAACCGGGCTTACTACAGTCCTGCTCTTACAGGAGTAAGGCAAAAAATATATCTGTGCAGAAGCGTATTGCCACGTTGGCCGCTACGCACCCGACGGCTGCCGGCTGACCGGCCCGGCCAAGGAGGGCCGGCAATCTTTGTTATAGATACTAATGCGTGCCCCCAAAATAATACCTCAGCGCCAGCGACACGAAGCTGTACGCATCATTGTCTGTATTGGTATTTACATGAAAATCGTAGCCGTCCAGAGCATCGCTGGTTCCAATGTTATACTGGAAATTAAGATTGATGCCGAGTCTGTACACGGGCAGGTCCGCGTTTATGCCAAGGTTTACCGGTATAATGACTTCGCCTGCATCGTACCTGAGAGAACCGTTGTTTATCACAAACGAATTGTTTTTTATAGACCTGACATCACTTTTGACGTATCCTACGCCTGTACCTAAATAAATGCCGCCTATCAGTTCGCTGAATTTGCTTTCCGGCGTTGGCAGTAATTGGCCCAGCCCCGCCCGAACGTTTGCAGATACAGCCCAGAAGTTGCTTTCTGAATACAAGCCGCCGTCTTTGCCTGATAGACTGAGATCACCACCCGCAAACATACCGTATTGGCCTTCTACACCTGCACTAATAAAGGGAGTAAAATTGTAGTCGAAATTGCCACGTGCAGCCGGTTTAAAAACCTTCGTTTTCAAATCGCCATACAAGTTGGTGACACCGCCACCTAAGGTAACGCTAAGGCGGTGGATGGAAGCCGGTATATACTGTATCTGCGCACGGGCTATGCCAGCGCCTGCAACAAAAAGAATCGAGAGTGTAAATACTTTGTATCTCATAACTAAATGTTTTATTAATTAAACGCGTTTAGTACTTCCAGGTTTCTTCTTTGTATTCTGTTATCTCCTTTTCTATCTTCTCGGGATCTTTCGCTTTTTCATCTGCGGGGTTAGCTTCTTTTATTATGTCACTGGCAAAGCTTTGTTGTATGAAGATGTCGTCCAGGCTTACGTTATATATGTCACGCCGCGGGTCGGACACTTCTTTAGTGACAAAATACTTACGACATTGCGGGTAGTACAGCCAGAAAGCAGGTTGCTCCAGTATCATTTCATCCGCCACGTCAATTTTCCGTAGTGGTGCCAGGCCTATTATCCGTGTTTCTATCCGCGAGCGCTGGTTGTCATAGAAAATATCTTCCTTTATCCTGAATTTCGTCACCACTGCAGGGTTGAAGTCGTTCAGCATCATCCGGGCGCTCACCTGGTTACCTTCGTCATCAAACACGGGTACCAATACACTGTCAGTAAGCGTAGCCATGGCCTGCTCGTAGGTCAGGGGCCGGGTAAATGCATCGCCTGTAGGATTGTCTTTAGTACTTGTAGCATCGTACGCTGTTATAGCTCCGCTTTTTATTCCTTCGAGCACTATCTCTATCAATGATGCGCCGGGCATAATAAAAATGCTGTTGGCGGAGTCTGCCAGGTTTATGTCTTTGTATACACGTTTGTAGAAACGCACATTGTTCCTGTCCACTTCGGGTAACGGTATCGGCTTGGCTTCTTTGTACACTTCATGCTTATAGTAGCCGTCAACCGGTACATCGGTTTCAGCGGTATCAGTTTGTGCGGATACGGTATTTACAGCCAGTAATAGTAGCAGTACCGGTGTGATGTATGTATTTCTTAGTTTCATATCCTCTGTTATTATATTGTTTATTTAGCCGTGAGGCTTATAGCATCCAGTTGCCTGCGCATCCCATCCGGACCTGTTGCAATAATGTTGTCAAATACTACTCTTGTTCCCGGCACTATGCTGTTCATAGCCGATTGCATGGCACCTGACAGCGCATTACCTGATGTCTCCAGCACCACTGCATCACCTCTCGGTTTTAAAATGACGAGTGAAAAACGGTTAATATTGAATTTTGCATCAAAGTCAAATCCTTCCAGTACGGCGAATACCCTGTTCTGGGATTTTAGTGCTACGGTACTTACGGTGCCCCCGGTTTTACCCGCAAACTTGACACGTGGGTCTGGTATTCTTTTTATGCGGAACTCAGTACTACTCAATGTCTGCACCTTTCCGGGAGCAGTTTCAGCTGATACTGTAACGTGGGTCGTGCCCGGCTGTTTTACATTCACAGTGTACTTACCGTTACTACCTGACATGGAGCCCGAGCCGATGCTTACCCTCAACTTGTCCTTAGGTATACCCGGAGCTGATACAGAAACAGGGTTGGGGACGCCGATATAGAACACGTTCATTTTATCGGGTGACACTACAGCCGATGGCCGTGCCACCTGGTAAGTTTGCTCCGGTGTCCTGTATTCTTTTACGCTGCCATCCGTCTGCATTACTTTTATTACGCCCGACCAGGTATATGTTCCTTCAGTGGTTGTATTGGCTGTATATGTGCCTTTGCCATTCTGTACGGTAACGGGCTCACCGTTAACAGTTATCTCAGGGTTAGCTTTCGAGTCAAAAGCCGTTAGGAAAATCTCTGCAGTATATGGTTGCCCCTGTATCACATAAGAGGTAGGTGCCATAGCTACTGCCGCAAACCTGTCGAGATTGACAACAGCTTTGTCTACCTCACCTAATATTCTCTTTATTACTTCCGATTCGGAATTCTTCAAATCAGCCTGGATTTTTGCCAGGGTGGTGAGCGCCGCTGTTAATGGTATACCGTCACCAAAATTTCTTTCTTCCCAACTGCTTTTTATTCCTGCCCTGGCGGGAGGATCTTTTGCTTCCAGTGGCAGTACCAGCCCACGGCGGTCGCGTTCTGAAAGAAGGCTATATAGTTTGTCACGCGTACTGTTGATGCGCTTTTTCAGCTCCTCGCCACGGTCCTGGTTGATCATTAGCCGGTAAGAGATGTCCTGGTTGTCACGTTTGTGCACATCATTCGTAGCGCTGTTGTAGCCTCCGCCTTCTTCCTCCATTTGCTTTTTTAAATCCAGTATGTACTTATTCAGGGCGCTTGCATACTTGCGTGCCTGCTGTGCTTTAGCATATACGGGCCGTGCACGTTCGGGTTCATCTTTTAATTTGGTAGCTTCAAAGGCTTTAAAGGTGTTGTCGATGCTATTCTGGACATTTTGTGTAGACGTTGTAAGGCTGGCGCGCAGGTTGGCGAATGCATCCAATACAGATGAGCTAACATTCAATGCTATCATACCCAGCAGTACCAGGTACAGGATACTGATCATCTTCTGCCGCGGTGTCTCTTTTATTGTAGCCATGCCTGTAGTTTAGCCTTTTCTGAATGCCTCTAACTGGGCTCTGTATACTGAATTTAATTCTGCCAGGTTCTTGCGTAATTCCTGTACCTCAATGGTTGCTTGTTCTATTTCCGTCATCATATGCTGCGTAGCAGTGGCCGAACCCGTTACAGAATTCACCGATTCAACTGTTTTATTAAACCGCTCGAAGCTGAGTTTTAAGCGCTCTATGGCCTCCTCATCTACCTTTGTAGCAAGCACGTCTTCAAAATTCTTTGCGGCCGGGCTTGGACCGGTTACAACAGTATTTCCTGTTAGCGATGCCTGGTCGGGGTCGCTGAGGGACGCATAACCCATGAGGAAAAACAGGCCGGCCTCTACGATGAGGCCTATGGCTATCATCCACTCTCCGCCTGCCCAGTGCAGTATTTTGAATGTAAGGCCTATGATAACCACACTCGCTCCCCAGGAGATAAGCGTGTTGATGCCTATTCTTTTCCCTATACGCTGCATGT
>DATCSV010000159.1:0-2133 GCA_036568285.1 Flavipsychrobacter sp.
ATTGTTCATTTTGCTCCCTTCCATCGGCATAACGAGCATTTATTTTTTGAGAAAATATTTGTTCAAGGGCCGGAAAAACAAAGGAATAACTGAAATCTATAAAACCTTGGAACAAAGAAAAGAACATTTACCTTTTTTCAAAATTCCATCTCACACTATCAATGGGTTCCTGACTGTAGTTTTTGGCGGCTCGACCGGCATAGAGGTATCTACTGTAGTAGCAACCGCCACGGTAGGCAACGCAGTACATGAAAATGCATTTTCTGCCAGAATGTATAAGCGAGAAATAATTTGTGCCGGCGTAACTGCAGGTGTAGCGGTTTTATTCTCCAGTCCCCTGGCGGGGTGGCTTTTTGCGATGGAAGTGGTGGCAAGAAAATTCCGAAAGTCACTTATTATCAGTTGTTCTGCCGGTGCGTTAGTTGCATGGTTAATCATCAGCATTAGCGACACCGGCAGCCTTATCCCATTTGTTGTTAAAGAATGGCACTGGAAGGCCTTACCGTTGTTTGTCCTGCTAAGTTTATTGGGAGGCTTGCTTTCAGTATATTTTACATTCCTGGTTACAAGAATGAAGAAACTGTTTAACAATATTCACAACAGCTTTTTGCGTGTAAATATAGGAGCCATATCTGTCGGCTGCATGATCCTTATATTCCCCTCATTATACGGAGATAGCTACCATGGCATGGTACAAGCATTAACGACCGGGTCGCTACCTGTTTTCTCCTTACTCCTGATAACTTTACTGAAACCATTGGCGGCATCACTTACGTTAGGTGCGGGCGGTGATGGCGGAGTTTTTGCACCAAGCATTGTGGCAGGGGCCTTCCTGGGACTATTATTCGCAATATTGTGCAATAAATATGCTGGAACCTCAATAATACCAATCAACTCAGCACTCGTTGGCGCCGTCGCAACATTGTCCGGGTCTATATTCGCACCATTAACTTCGATAATACTCATTTGTAATATTGTCCCCAATGGCTATATACTGTTCCTGCCGTTACTTTTGGCCGGCTTCACCGCCAAATTTTTCGCGAAACGTATATTACCTTACAATGTATATACCTATGACATGTATTTAACAAAAAAGTCGGGATAACAATAAGCGGTGTTATTCTGTTATGTTACTGCTTAACCGGTTATCTGTTGCTTCGCCGCCCTTATCGCTTATTGATGATAAGTTCAACCTGTCCCCTTCTTCCATAGTAAGGAACAAAGTGCGTGTAGGATAAGCAAAGACAATACCCTCATCTGTAAACTTCTTGAACAGCGCCAGGTATATCTGCTGCTGTTTATCCATATACATGTTATAGTCGGGGTCTTCTACATAATACACGGTTTCAAAATCCAGGCTGGAATCGCCGTAGCCGGAAAAATGGGTACGGTCTAGTGTAAGGCCCTCAACTCCTGTAATAATATCTTTAATATAGCCAGGTATCGCCTCCAGTTGCTCGTAAGATGTCTGGTAAACCACACCTATCTTAAACACGATCCTCCTGCGCAACATTTTCTTATAGTTGTGCAGGCGGGAGTTGGTCAGGTCAGTGTTCGACATTACGAGTATCTCACCATTCAATGTACGGATACGGGTAGTCTTCACGCCAACATATTCAACAACCCCATTTTTATCGTCTACGATTATAAAATCGCCAATCTCAAAAGGTTGGTCGAAGAAAATGACGAAATAACTGAAGAGGTCGCCCAATATAGTTTGTGCAGCAAGGGCAATAGCAATACCACCTACACCCAGGCCGGCAATGATAGCAGTAACATCGCGGCCCATGTTATCCAGGAGGAAAACGATACCCAGTGCCCAAACTATTACATTGACAATGATGAGTATGCCCCTGACCTGCTTCTTCTTTAATTCCGCATCTTCTTTTTTGTCTATATAGCTGTATACTGCGTATTTTATGGCAGAGGTAATGATGCGCAAGACATAGAAGGTCATTATCACTAATATGGCTATGTGCATGATATTTCTCACCTTGTCGGAAAGAGCAAGCGAAGTAACAGCGACATACGCTCCGCCGAAATAAAGCATCGGAACAACAGAAACGCGCACTGCTTCTATCAGGAAATCGTCCAACTGGGTGGTGGTACGGGCGGCCAGGTTTTTCAAGTATC
>DATCSV010000160.1:0-6216 GCA_036568285.1 Flavipsychrobacter sp.
TATACAGGTACCGCGAAAAAAATCAGCTTTCAAAATCCTTATACAAAAGGTACTTCTTTCTTATCTGCTTAAAGGCATCCAGGTCTTTCTGCCAGGTAGCTTTAATGTCTTCTTCACTCCAGCCCTGTTCTACCTGCTTCCTTAGTTCCTTGGTTCCTGCCAGCTTTTCAAAGAAGTTATTAAAGAACTTATCCTTATTAGGGTACCATTTGTACGCACGCAACAGCCAGGTCACCTTCACATAACCCGCGCCCACCATTCTGGCCTCTGCAGTGTTCGTTGCCAGCATTAATCCATAACATGTTTTAGCAGCGTGCAGCGGGTCGGGCCCTTCGTCGGCAATGTTGGGCATAAAACCGTACATGGCATAATCTTTGAAAGATGGGTGGCCAAACTGCTGGAAAGGATATTTGGTGCCACGCCCCACACTCACATCCGTCCCTTCAAACAGGCAGAGCGAGGGGTATAAATATATGGCCGCCATCGTCCGCAAATTGGGTGATGGATTGACAGGCAGTTCGTACATCGCAGTATGGTCGTAACCCTCGCAAGGTATCACCGTCATATGCAGTTTATCGGCGCCCGCAAACCATTTTTCGCCCACCAGCATTTTGGCATATTCGCCCGCCGTCATACCATATACTATCGGTACCGGCTGCATTCCTACAAACGACTTCAACGATTTATCCAGCACAGGGCCATCTACGAAGAATCCGTTGGGATTAGGGCGGTCCAGTATCATTATCTGTGTGCCGTAGGCGGCGCAGGCCTCCATAGCATACTGCATAGTGGATATGTAGGTATAAAAACGAACACCCACGTCCTGTATATCATATATCAATACATCTACGTCGGCCAGGTGTGCTTCGGTAGGTTTCTTTGTGCTGCCGTACAGTGATATAATGGGCAGGCCTGTTTTGCTGTCTTGCTCATCACTCACCTTCTCCCCTGCTTCCGCCTTGCCCCTGAAGCCATGCTCCGGTGCGAAAATTTTAACCACATTCACTCCTCTTTTTAACAGAGTGTCGGGCAGCAATGTATTTTGCGGGCCCACTACAGAGGTCTGGTTGATGAGTAACGCCACGCGTTTTCCCTCCAACATGGGCAGGTAGCTATCCATGTTTTCAGCACCTGTATATATTACCGGTTGATTTTCATCTTCTTGTGCTTCAGCATTCACCACAAAAAGCAGTGAAAACAGCAAACACTTTAAAAACAATCTATATGCCATTTCGCCAAAATTTGCTTAAAGATAAGCAGGTAAACAGATATTCGCCGATTATAATGTACCTTGCACCATAATCGCATTTTTTTATTTAAAACAATTATCATGCAGCAAGTTAAAAGCGGTGACACGGTAAAAGTACATTACCATGGAAAATTAACAACAGGAGAAACGTTCGATTCTTCGGAAGGACGCGAACCCCTGGAGTTTACCGTTGGTAGCGGACAAGTAATAAAAGGTTTTGATGACGCACTGGTGAATATGGCAGTAGGCGAAAAGAAAACCGTACAGATACCCGTAGGTGAGGCTTATGGCGATCGCAGGGAAGATATGATCGTACAATACCCAAGGCAGGAATTTCCCGCGGAAATGACGCCCGAAGTAGGTATGCAGTTGAATATGAGTGATAATACGGGTAATAACTTCCCGGTTGTAATCACCGAAGTACAGGAAGACGTAGTAGTGCTGGATGCCAACCATCCGCTGGCAGGTAAAGACCTGATATTCGACCTGGAAGTAGTTTCAATAGGATAATTTTTAGTGGTTTATAGGATGCCGGGGCCTTTGCGTCCCGGCATTTATTTTAACAATAAAGATAAGAGCCGAATTATTACATTTGTTCCGGTTCAAAACTAACTCATGCATATACTGTCAGCTATTCTCCTGCAATTAGATACTGTTGCGCAGGCTACCGATCTGGTGGAAGAAACCAGCGCCGAGAAACTGTCATTGATATACCTGTTGAAAGAAGGTGGTATCCTGATGATTCCCCTACTGGTATGTTCTATATTAATGGTCTATGTATTCATTGAGCGTTTGCTGGTGATTCGCAAGGCGGGGGATATTGACCCCACCTTTATGGCGCGCATTAGGGAGCATGTAACTGATGGGAACCTGGCGGGTGCTAAAAACCTGGCCAGAAATACACAGGGCCCTATGGCGCGTATCATAGATAAAGGTCTGAGCCGAATAGGCAAACCCGTAGAGCATATAGAACGCTCGATGGAAAACACCGGCAAGCTGCAGGTGTACAACCTGGAAAAGAACTTGTCTATACTGTCTACTATTGCTGGTATAGCACCTATGTTCGGTTTCCTGGGTACTATTGCGGGTATGATCATTCTGTTCTTTAATATTCAGCACCAGGGCTTTTCTATCGGCAACATTGCGGGCGGTATCTATACCAAGATGGTTACCTCGGCGGTGGGTTTGATTATCGGGCTGCTGTCTTATGTGGCGTACAATTACCTGAACGCGCAGATCAACAAGTCGGTAAACAAAATGGAAGCAGCCTCGGTTGAATTCCTGGATATATTGCACGAACCCACTAAATAAGAGGAGGCCGTATGAACATGCGAAAAGGACTTAGGGACAAAACGGAGGTGCACACATCGGCGCTGAACGATATATTGTTCATATTGCTGTTCTTCTTCCTCATCATATCTACGCTGGCCAATCCGAACGTGGTAAAGGTAATGACGCCCAAAGCCCAAACTGACACTAAGGCCAAGCAGACCGTGGTGATAACGGTGGATTCCATGCAACGTTTTTACGTGGGTACTACCCTTACCCCGGTTGACTCGCTGGAGGCGGTGATAGGACGTATTGCTGCCAAATCTAACGACGCCGAACCGACCGTGGTAGTAAACGGAGATAAAAAGGCTGACTGGGATAATGTGATGGCCGTAATGCGCGCTGCAAAAGCCAATAACCTGAAAGTAGTGGCCGCCATTGATAATACGCCGTAAACGGCGGCACTTTATTATCTTTACCCGGATACAAAGAGTTACCGGATATCGCTCATCGTTCATCCATATTAGATACACCCATTGAATATCAGAAAGGCGTTGGCCCACAACGTGGCGATATGCTGCGCAAGGAACTGGACATCCAGTTTTCAGGCGACCTGCTGCACCACTACCCTTTCCGCTACAACGACCGTACCCAACTGAATAAGATAGGCAGTATCAGTACCGATGGCGAATATGTGCAGCTAATCGGCACGCTCATCAATATATTTGAAGAAGGAACCGGCAGGGGCAGGCGGCTGACGGCTACCCTGTACGACGATAGCGGAAAAATAGAACTAATATGGTTCCAGGGTGCGCAGTGGATGAAGAAAACACTGGAGGCGAATAAGAATTACTTAGTATTTGGCAGGGTCAGCTACTTCAATGGTATACCCAATATCGCCCACCCCGATATAGACCCCCTCACTGCCGAAACAGCCAAAGCCGGTATGACCCCTGTGTACCCGCTTACTGAAAAGCTGAAAGGGCGTGGCGTGAACAACCGCGTACTGGCAAAAATCACGAAAGAACTGGTAAGCAAAATAACACCCGGGGACATACCGGAAATATTACCGCCCAATATCCTGCAGCAATACCAGCTATGCGACCGCTACCATGCCGTAAAGTGGATACACTACCCTGACAGTGAAGAGCGCATGCTGGCGGCACGCCACAGGTTGAAATGGGAAGAACTGTTTGCGTCGCAACTAAAGATAGGCCAGATACGTGTGCAACATCATATACAGCAGGGCTGGAGGTTTGAAACTGTGGGCGATCATTTCAATAGCTTTTACAAAAACCACCTGCCTTTTGAACTTACGGGCGCGCAGAAACGTGTATTAAAGGAAATACGGATAGACACCGCAACCGGCAAGCAGATGAACCGCCTGGTGCAGGGTGATGTGGGCAGTGGTAAAACCATAGTAGCCGTAATGTCGATGTTGCTGGCACTGGACAACGGACACCAGGGCTGTATGATGGCACCAACAGAAATACTGGCACAACAGCATTATAAAAGCATCCGTCGCCTGCTGGAGCCGATGGGCATCCCAGTGGCGCTACTCACAGGTACAGTAAAAGGCAAAGAACGAAAAGAGATATTAAAAGGGCTGGCTGATGGTAGTATAAAAATAGCTGTAGGCACACATGCCCTGCTGGAAGATGCCGTACAGTTTCACAACCTGGGGCTGGCGGTAATAGACGAGCAGCACCGTTTTGGCGTAGGTCAGCGGGCGAGGCTGTGGGAGAAGAACGAGATACCACCGCATATACTGGTGATGACAGCTACCCCCATACCGCGTACCCTGGCCATGACCCTGTATGGCGACCTGGACGTATCAGTAATAGACGAACTACCACCCGGCAGGCAGGAGATAAAGACGGTACATCGCAACGAGATGCGCCGTGCGCATGTGATGGAATTCATACGCAGCGAAGTGGACAAAGGCAGGCAGGCGTATATTGTTTACCCGCTGATAGAAGAATCGGAGAAGATGGATTATGAAAGCCTGGTGGCGGGTTATGAGCAGGTAAAAACATTCTTTCCCGACCATAAGTACCGCATAGCCATGGTACACGGCAGGCAGGAGCAGGAGCTGCGTGAACGCAATATGCAGCGCTTTGTAGAAGGCCATGCGCAGGTGCTGGTAGCCACTACCGTAATAGAGGTGGGCGTGGATGTGCCTAATGCCAGCGTGATGCTGATAGAAAGTGCAGAAAGGTTTGGCTTATCCCAGTTGCACCAATTGCGCGGGCGCGTAGGCCGTGGTGCGGAGCAATCTTACTGCATACTGCTTACAGGCAACAAGCTATCGAAAGACAGCGCCGAAAGGATGAAGATCATGGTGGCTACGGCCAACGGTTTTATCATAGCGGAAAAGGATCTGGCCATGCGTGGCCCCGGCGACCTATACGGCACCAAACAAAGCGGTATATTCCGTTTTAAACTGGCGGATATAGTTCATGATACCGCCATACTGGAACAGACAAGGGCGGCAGCACAACAACTGCTGAACGAAGACCCTGCCCTCACCCACCCCCAGCACCAGGGCATAAGAAATGTATTATTGCAGCAGGCCAAGCCGACGAATAACTGGAGTAAGATTAGTTAAGTTTCGCCCCCCTCATCCTCGCTTATAACGAGGACGCACTCAACTGGCGCAGGTCTTCCAATGGACGACCTGTGTCTAACCAAGTCACCCGGTCTCTGACCGGTATTCAAGATACGAAGTTCAAATTTCACTCTGAAGTATATAGTATCACCCTACTACCTACCCATTGTTATGCTAAAAATAAATAGCTGAACCACATCACGGAGACCGGATGAACCGTTCGGAACATTTGTGCAAGTAAATTTTTATCTAATCGAGTTTGGACAAAAGCAATAACATTCCTCCTGTTGCGTTAATAATTTGATGGTAAAGAACTATAGCTATGACGACGATTTTGCCCTTTTGCGCTGGCTATATGGGAGTGGATACATACCTGCAATATCTGGCTTTTTGCACATCATTTGCCTGCTTGTTGCAACTATACAATTCGGTCATTTACCTGTCCCTGGCTATGACATGGATCTTAACCAAATGAACATTCGGTATATTCATTTTGCTGCTACTATTTCTGCCTTTGCCTCTTTTTTTATAATTATTTTTTGGCCTCTGGTATTTATACATTTACTGCTGAACAAGAACAAAGTTCCAAACTTCCACTATAAGCCATTGATCGCTTTTTGTTCAGGAATAATATTATTCCTGCTTACAAAATATTTATACCCTGCGCAATTCGCATGGCTGAATGACTAGTGTTTTATTTCTAATGCAAGCCTACTGGTCAGAGCGTCTCGCTCGGACCCAAGATAAATTGAGCGTCCGCTCCGGAAGAACACCTACAGGAGCATAGATAAATACAATAAAAACATATCATATTACGTTGTACCTCAAAGCGGCTCCATGAACAAACTATACCTCTTCAGTATTATCATACTAACAGGATTGCATTCCTGCAAGAACAAAAAAACTGAAACAGTGCAACCACATCCCGGGGAACAAGGTATATATACCTACAAAGTAGAAGGACTGAAGGGAGACACCATTGATTTTGCTGATTACAAAGGCAAAAAGATACTGGTGGTGAATACAGCCTCTGAGTGCAGTTACACCTATCAGTACGAAGGGCTGGAAGCCCTGCATCAGCAGTACAAAG
>DATCSV010000161.1:0-2847 GCA_036568285.1 Flavipsychrobacter sp.
AGAAATGCGCACGAAGAAAGTGCCGACGATAGAAAATACGATACCGATACCTGCTATCAGCATGGGCAATAATATTGGCCCGAAACCACCAAATTTTTCGGCGATACCGGCAATGGTTGCAGTTTCGCGTCCCAGCACCATTGTGGCCAGTACAGTAGCTACATAAGAACCGAACAGGTCGGCACCCATACCTGCTACGTCACCTACGTTGTCACCCACGTTATCAGCTATAGTAGCGGGGTTGCGGGGGTCATCTTCAGGTATACCTGCTTCTACTTTTCCTACCAGGTCAGCACCTACGTCGGCAGCCTTGGTATATATACCACCACCCACGCGGGCAAACAGTGCGATACTTTCAGCACCCAGTGAGAAACCTGTAAGCACTTCGATGGTACGCTCCATTTCCAGGCTGTCTACAGCACTTTCAGGGGCGAATATCATTTTGAAGATGATGAACAAGCTACCCAATCCTAAAACGGCCAGGCCGGCAACGCCCATACCCATTACCGCACCGCCTGTAAAAGATACGTTAAGTGCTTTGCTCAGGCTGCTACGTGCTGCATGTGCCGTACGTACATTCGCTTTAGTAGCTATACGCATGCCTATAAAACCGGCGATAGCGCTAAAGCATGCTCCGATGATAAACGCTACGGCAATTATCCAGCTTGAGTTGGCATTCTGGTTACCCATTATGGCCAGCAGAATAGCTGCAATAACAACGAAATAACTCATGATCTTGTACTCGGCTTTCAGGAAAGCCATAGCGCCATCTGCTATGTGTTTGGCTATTTCCTTCATACGGTCGGTGCCGGCATCCTGCTTGCTCACCCAGGAACTTTTTATTACTGTGAACAGCAAGGCCAGCAAGCCAAAGCAAGGAACGAGGTAAAACATTTCCATATATAATAATGTTATTTAAATTAAGGCTGCAAATATAGCAGTTCGGTCTTTAAAAACATAGGTTTTATTATATACTGAAAACTTAGTGTATTAATCATATTGTGTTTATGGCAGATTAACATCTAATCTATTATCTTTATTCACTTTAAAGAATATACTGATTAAGTTTGGCAGTCCAGGACTACAGAAAAATAACTGATGAGGAACTGGTGTCCCGCTACGCTGAGCGTAACGAACACCAGGCTTTTGCCGCTCTTTTTGAGCGGTATTCCCACCTGGTATACGGTGTATGCCTTAAATACCTGAAAGATACCGAGCACGCCAAAGATGCCACGCAGCAAATTTTCATCAAGCTGTTGGAAGACCTCAGGAAATTTGAGATAACACATTTTAAGGCATGGTTATATAAAGTGGCCCGGAATCATTGCTATATGATACTGAGAAAGGAAGAACCTGTTGTTTCTGCAGAAAACCTGGCGGATAATATGGAATTTGAGGACGAATGGCATCAGAAGATAAAAGAAGAGCATTTTTTGAACGAACTGGAAGCCGCCATACAGGAGTTGAGCAAGGAGCAACGGATATGCATCCGCTATTTCTACCTTCAAAAGATGAGCTATGCAGAGGTAGCGCGCCAGGCGAACTATGATCTGAATACTGTAAAGAGCGCCATACAAAATGGTAAAAGGAACCTGAAAATACGCTTGGCGGGATTGCTGGAGGAAAAGTCATGAGCAAAGACCAACTGAAACATATTTTTGAAGAGAGCGCCTGCCTGACACCCAGGCAGGTAAAGGGCTATGTGACGGGCAAAATGGTACACGAAGAAGCCCACGCGGTGGAAGTTCATTTGCTTAGCTGCCCGTTTTGCAGGGAGGCGGTGGAAGGTATTGCCGAACAAAAGTCTCCTGGTGCTGTAAGCGCAATGGAGAAACTGGATGCCGGTTTTATTGCTAAGCATTTTGGTGTTACCGCCCAGGAAGTTA
Source organism: Flavipsychrobacter sp. (assembly GCA_036568285.1). GTDB lineage: Bacteria > Bacteroidota > Bacteroidia > Chitinophagales > Chitinophagaceae > UBA5543. Next base: position 1,887 of record DATCSV010000161.1, read on the forward strand.
CACCTGCTAAAAATATACCGTCGGTAACAAAGGCCCGTCCCGAAAAAGATAAACCTAAAACGGTACGCAATATATGGAAGCCCATGGCACTGGCGGCAAGCCTGCTGGCTATAGTAGCAGTATTGTGGTTCATGCGCGATAATATCTTTCCACAGGATGACGGCCGGATGGCGCAGCAAATTGTTTTGCCTGAGAAACCTGCTGAAGAGGTAATAGCATATACTCCTGCCGCGGATAGCAATATCACTGTAATGGCTGACTCTATGGCGATAAGCGAGCAGGAAATGGTCCCGGAGGAGTTGCCGGTGGCGGTAGAGCAGCCTGCGGATATTAAACCCCGTGAGATAAAGGAAGTGACAGCGACAAAAAAGGAGGCGGAGAAGAATATGGCAAATGCCCGGCTTGCTGCCGAAACCTCACTTGCGAAGAAGACCAGGGATGAGGTAAAACCGATAGCAACGGCAGCTCGTCAATCATCGGCCGATGCATTGCCGCGTATGGGCAACAGCTATTCAGAAACGGAGTCTGCCAGTAAAGCTTCCGCAACAGTGGCAGACAAAACAGCTGAGAAAGAGGAAGTTGCAGAGGTAAGGAAAAATACAGAGCCCGCCAGGTCGGGGTTAGAGAAGGCAGATGACCTGTTCAATAAAGGAAAATACCGCCGTGCACTAAAGATATACCAGGATGAAATGGGTGATACCCGCTCAAACAGGAGAGATGCGGCGACCTTTATGGCTGCACGTTGCCATGTAGAGCTGGGCGAAAAAATGCAGGCACGTACCTTACTCAATAGCCTGGTGAATGAAAATTCAGTGAAAAAACCGCAGGCTCAACAGGTGCTGCAACAATTGGGTGATGAGTAACTCATATGTTGCGGAGTGTAAAAAAGAATACAACAAACCGGTCTGCATACAGCTAAACGACGACGGCAAAGGCATCTTCTGTCACGTGATTGTAATAA
>DATCSV010000162.1:0-3010 GCA_036568285.1 Flavipsychrobacter sp.
GAAGAAGTCTGCGGTAGATTTTTATGGAAGTAAGGTAAATGCCGCTGATATGCAGATAGGTGCATTGCAACAGGCACTGGAGTTGAAACTGCAGCAACTGAAGATGATAGTAGTGAGAGATAGCATAGAGGCAGGGGCTGCGAAAAATGCTTTTGAAATAGCAGGCGAACAATACCGCAGGCAGTTGATAATGTATGACAGCGGACTCGTATCGAAGGTGCAACTGGAGCAGCGCAACCAGCAATACCAGAATGCATTGGCCGCAAAGATGAGTGCTGAAATAAAATATGCCAACTCTAAAGTAGAGTTGAAGCAGACTGAACGGGAGTACGCTGAAAAGATATACAAAGCACAAAGCGAAAAAGCAGCTGCGCAAAGCGAAATTGCATCGGGATTAGGCGATGTAGCTAAACTGGAAAACCAATATGTCAATTATGTTATCAGGTCAGGGCAGTACTTCCTGCGTGCCTCGCAGGATGGACAGGTAGTGAAAGCGAGTAAATCAGGTATCAATGAGATAATAAAAGAGGGGGAGAAACTGGTAGAGATAGTGCCGGATAGCAGTCAACCTGCGGTAGAATTGTATGTGCGGCCATTGGATATGCCACTGTTGGCAGTAGGGCAAAAGGTTCGGTTTATTTTCGATGGATTTCCTGCCATAGTGTTTAGCGGCTGGCCCCAGGCATCTTACGGTACTTTTGGCGGCGAGGTTGCAGCTATTGAAAGCAGTGTAAGTGCCAATGGGAAGTTCAGGGTATTGGTAAAAGAAACCGAAGGTGAAAAGAAGTGGCCTCCGGGGTTGCGATACGGTACGGGTGCATCATCCATCATGCTTCTGAAAGACGTGCCGGTATGGTATGAGATATGGCGGAATATTAACGGATTCCCGCCGGATTACTACGCAGGTCAGCAGGAGAACGAGGATAAGGGTAAAGTAAAGCAGGAGAAAAAATAAGTATGAGGCAACTGTTGTTGACGATAATATTGCTTTGGCCGTGTGGTGTTAACAGTATGCCACAGGATAGCCTCCTTCAACTTTCCAAGGATGAATTGGTGAGTATTGTCAGGAAATATCACCCCGTGGTAAAACAAGCTGACCTGTCCGTAGATCGTTCGGCAGCGGCCGTTACAGCAGCCAGGGGGGGATTTGATCCTAAACTGGGTGCCGAACTGGATCGGAAGACGCTGGACCGGGAGTTTTACTACAGTTATTTTCATCCGAACATAAGTATCCCTACATGGTATGGCCTGGAGCTGAAAGCAGGAGCAGAGGAAATAGTGGGCGACAGGGTATCGGTAGAAAGAACATTGGGCACTACGAGTTATGCCGGGATCAGGTGGTCGGTAACCCAGGGATTGTTATTTGATGAGCGACGGGCTATGCTCAGGCAGGCGCAGACCTTGCTCCGGCTGAGCGAGGCAGAAAGGCAGCAGCAAGTGAACACCATATTATATGAAGCACTAAGCGCTTACTGGCTTTGGGTGAAGCAATACAATTATTATACTATCTACACAAATGCGGTAGACCTGAACAGGCAACGGTTGATGATGGTTAAAGCGGAATTTGAACAGGGTAGCCGTCCCGGTATAGATACTATTGAGGCATTGACGCAATTGCAGGTATACCAGCTGATGCAGAATGAAGCTTTGATGGAGTTCAGAAATGCCGGTTATGCTTTGTCTAATTACCTGTGGCTGGAGGACAACCAGCCAGCCATGTTAGGGAATAACATAGTACCGGATACCACGGATATCTCTTTGTATACCGAGATGGAGGAACTGCCTCCACTGGAGGAAGTGGTAGTGCAGGCATTGAATAACCATCCGAAACTACGGATGGCCGACTTTAAGATTGACTACTATGATATTGAGCGCAGGCTAAAAGCTCAGTACCTGGCACCTAAACTGGATATAAATGCTAACCTCCTGAACAAAGGTTATCAACTGCCTGCTGAGTTAACAGTGCCTTTTATGGAGAATAATTACAAACTGGGGGTCGACTTTAGTATGCCTCTGTTATTTCGCAAGGCGCGGGGAGAGTATAAACAGGCAAGAATAAAGCAACAGGAAGCGGGGATAGAGAGAGACTATGTTGCCCTGCAGGTAGAGAATAAAATAAAGAGCTACTACAACGAAGTGCTGACATTGAAGAAGCAGATAGAACTGTATGAAAATGCAAACGAAAACTACAGCCGACTGCTGGCGGGAGAACTGTCGAGATATCGCATAGGCGAAAGCAACCTCTTTCTCGTTAACTCCCGTGAAAACAAGCTGCTGGAAGCACGCAGGAAGTTATTTGAGTTGAAGACACAATGGCATAAGAGTTATGCAGGTATGCTATGGGCGGCAGGTATCATGTAATAGCTTACAGCACCTGCACGATCAGGAACTTCAGGTATTGGGTAGTAGGTATATGCCAGAGTATGGGATGATCTGACGCCTGGGTTTGCCACGTGACCTGCCGCAGTTTGCGTTTTGCATCTTTTGCCGCCATTTCTATAGTTTTCAGAAACATGTCCGGCGGCACCAGGTTGGTACACGATGCTGTCACCAGGAAACCGCCGGGCCTTACCAGTTTCATGCCGCGCAGGTTGATTTCCTTATACCCTGTAACTGCTTTTTGTATGTTAGCTCTGCTCTTGGTAAATGCAGGTGGGTCCAGCATCACCACATCGTACTGCTTACCCTCTTTCGACCATTCTTTCAATTTGTCAAACGCATTCACAGCCTGGAATTTGCAAATGTCTTCATAGCCATTCAGTTGTGCATTGGCGGTAGCAGTTGCCACAGCTTTGTCGGATATGTCTAACCCTAAGACGGACTTGGCGCCGTAATGTGCTGCATGCAATGCAAAGGTGCCGGTATAGCAAAAACCTTCCAGCACGTCAGCGCCCTTTACAATATGCTGTATAGCCCTCCGGTTGTCCTGTTGGTCCAGGAAGTATCCTGTTTTTTGGCCGTTTTCTATATCCACATGAAATTTCAGGCCGTTTTCGTTGATGATGATGTT
>DATCSV010000163.1:0-4320 GCA_036568285.1 Flavipsychrobacter sp.
ATTTCCGGATATATAAAAGTTGAACAAGCTACCAAAAATAACCATTATACCAAAACCCGAAAATGAAAAAGTCGTCCCTTTTAAGGACGACTTCTGCTCACATTTTACCTGCTTCTGCCGGTTAGAGCATTGTAGTGGGACAGACATAATCTGAAACATCCACTTTGCCCGTTTCCTTTATTGCGCCGAACCCGCCTTCTACGTTAATAAGATTATCAAAACCGCGCGCTTTTAATATCGATGCAAATATCATGGAGCGATAGCCACCTGCGCAATGTACATACCAGGTTTTGTCTTTATCCACTTGCTCCATACTATCGTTTATATAATCCAGCGGTACGTTTTCAGCGCCTATAATATGTTCACTGTCGTATTCACTTTTCCTGCGCACGTCCAGGATATCTATATCACCTTTTTGTGCCAGCGATGCAAATTCAGTAGCGCTGATAGATTTGATAGCGTCCGTTTCTTTACCTGATGCTTTCCAGGCATTGTACCCGCCTTCCAGGTAGCCCAGCACTTTGTCATACCCTACACGTGCCAGCCTTGTGATTACTTCTTCTATTCTATTTTCCTCAGCTACTATCAGTATCTCCTGCTTCACATCAGGTATCAGCGCACCTACCCAGGGTGCAAAGTTGCCATCTATACCAATGTTGATGGAATTGGGTATGAAGCCTTTCGCGAATACGGACGCATCACGGGTGTCCAGCACTACCGCACCTGTCTCGTTGGCGGCTGCTTCAAAGGCTTCAGGACTCAAAGCATGCTGCCCGCGCTCCAGCACCACATCTATACTTTCGTAGCCCAGCTTGTTCATCATCACATTCATGGGGAAGTATTTAGGTGGAGGCATAAGCCCGGTAACCACTTCTTTTACAAATTCCTCCCTTGTCATTGGCTGCAGCGCATAGTTGTTTTTCTTTTGGTTGCCCAGCGTATCAGTAGTCTCTTTGCTCATGTTTTTACCACAGGCACTGCCCGCACCGTGTGCGGGATACACGATTACATCATCAGCCAGGGGCATTATTTTATTGTGCAGCGAGTCGTACAGTGTTTCCGCTAACTGCTCCTGTGTCATATTAGCAGCCTTCTGTGCCAGGTCGGGGCGGCCTACATCGCCTATAAACAGTGTATCACCGCTAAATAAACCCACGTCCTTACCTTGCTCATCGGTTAACAGGTAGCAGGCACTTTCCATAGTATGCCCGGGTGTATGCAAAACTTTTATAGTTACATCTCCGAGTTTGAATATTTGCCCGTCCTCAGCCACCACTGCTTCAAAGCCCGGCTGCGCTGTTGGTCCATAGACTATCTGTGCGCCTGTTTTTTTTGCGAGGTCTATATGCCCGGATACGAAGTCGGCATGAAAATGCGTTTCCAGCACATACTTTATTTTAGCGCCGCTCTTTTCAGCACGGTCTATATAAGGCTGCACTTCACGCAGCGGGTCTATCACAGCAGCTTCGCCATTACTTTCAATGTAGTAAGCTCCTTGTGCGAGGCATCCGGTATAAATTTGTTCTACTTTCATAATGTTTATTTGTTAAGATTTTTGTTATTTAATATTCTATACAAAGATGGCACATCGTGGCTGCCCTTACTGTAACAATTATCACAGAAACCTTTCATCATAACAGTTCCTTTATAAGGATATAAACACCCGTTATAAGCACGAACCATCCAAAACCTTTCTGCAGGCTTTTGCCGGGTATATTCTTACCCAGCCGCATGCCGGCAAAAATGCCCGCTACTGCCAGGCCGGACACTGATAACAATAGCACCCAGTCTATATCCATAAACCACACATCACTGGCAAAACCGATCAGCGAGTTCATGGCAATAATACTCAGCGATGTGCCTATAGCTGTCTTCATTTCCAGGCGGGCAAAAAACACAAGAGCAGGTATTAGTAAAAAACCACCGCCTGCCCCCAGCAAGCCCGTTACCAGTCCTATACCTACTCCATACAAAAGCAACAGTACAATAGAGCGCTGTTCTTCGCTGTCCGCTTCCACCTTTTTGCCGCGTATCATCGATACAGACGCCCACAGCATCAGTACAGCAAATAAGAGCATTGTCAGCAGGTTGTTAGTTATTTCCATGCCACCTATGTAGCCTATATGGCGGGGTATGGCGGGCAATAGCAGGCGCCGCGTTGCTATCACAGTTAACACGGAAGTAATACCAAACAATAATGTAGTCTGCAGATCGACATTACCCTTCCTGTAGTTCTTAACTGCGCCGGTAAGGGCTGCTATCCCTACTATGAATAAGGAATATCCTGTAGCTAACGATGGCTCTACGCCAAAAAGGTATACCAGCAGCGGAACAGTGAGTATAGCCCCGCCCCCGCCCACCAGGCCGAGAGAGAGTCCCACTAATAACGCTGCTATATATCCTACTATCTCCATTATACTGTTTTCTTAGCCAGGTAAAAGTCTACCATTTCATAATCGCTCCGCTCACGCTCTTCCATCTCCTCTACAGTCTTGGGTGGCGGCACTATTACTTTATCACCCGGCTCCCAGTTCAGCGGCATAGCTACTTTGTGTTTGTCGCTGGTTTGCAAAGCGTCCAGCACACGCTTTATTTCATGCATGTTGCGTCCCACATTCAGCGGGTAGTACATGATCAGCCGTATCCTACCTGTCGGGTCTATAAAGAAAACTGCACGTACCGCTGCAGTTTCGCTCTCGCCGGGTTGCAGCATACCATACAGTTTCGCCACTTTCATGTCGATATCCGCAATGATGGGAAACTTCATCAGGATGCCGAGATTCTTTTTCACATTATTCACCCATGCCACGTGCGAGTGAATACTGTCTATACTCAGTCCTATGAGCTTCGTATTCTTCGATGCAAAATATTCCTCCTCTGTGGCGAAAGCAGAAAGCTCCGTAGTACACACGGGCGTAAAATCTGCCGGGTGAGAGAACATGATTACCCAACTGTCTTTGTTATAGTCGCTGAACTTCAGCTTGCCGATGGTTGTCAACGCCTCAAAGTCAGGTGCCTGGTCGCCGATACGCGGCATAGTCATTATTTCATTCATAGCTGTTGATTTTTCATTTGAAAAACGAAGGTATTTATTTACGCTCCAACGCTTTATGATTATTGTCAGTGATGCAAAATGACGACAATAACAACACAATGAATGACACCTTTGTTACAAAAAGGCTAAAACAGCCTCTGTGTAACTTTTATCACTTTGGGTAAGGGGAATAATGCGGATATTTGCATAAGACTTTTCTGAAAAATTGGCAAAATGGCAACTAGTTTCAAAGAGCTGATAAGTGCTGATAAACCGGTTCTGGTAGATTTTTCGGCAGAATGGTGTGGGCCTTGCAAAATGATGGCCCCCATCCTTTCTGAACTGAAGAACAAAATAGGCGATACCGCCAGCATCATCAAGGTAGATGTGGACCAGAACAGGGCAGCCGCACAGGCATATAATATATCAGGGGTACCGACACTCATACTGTTTAAAAACGGTGAGATCAAGTGGCGCCAAAGCGGTGTAGTGCCCGCTAATCAACTACAGAAAGTTATTGAACAATACGCTTAATATCAACGACAAAAAAACATACCCGATGAAAGGAATGATCAGTAAAACGATAATGTTAGCCGCAGTGCTGTCACTGGGCTTCCAGGCATGTAGTTCTTCGCCCAAAGGCAATGAACTGAACCCGAATGCCTTTAAGGCAGCCATGAACGACAAAAAGGATGAAATATTACTGGACGTGCGTACTGCCGGCGAGTATAATGACGGGCACATTAAAGGAGCAAAAAATATTGACTGGTACAGCCCTTCTTTCCAGGACGAGGTGGCAAAACTGGACAAAACCAAGCCTGTATTCGTGTATTGCAAATCGGGTGGCCGAAGCGGGCAGGCAACCCAGGTACTGAAGAGTATGGGTTTCAAAGAAGTATATGACCTGGAGGGCGGAATTACACGCTGGAAAAGCGAGGGCATGCCGCTGCATAATGAGGCTGATTCCAAACTGCAGGGTCTTAACCTGGAGGGTTACCAAAAACTATTGGATTCTGACAAATTGGTACTGGTAGATTTCTACACCACCTGGTGCACTCCATGCAAGAAAATGGATCCGTTTTTAAAGGAAATAGCTGCTGAAAAAGCCGATATACTGGACCTGCAAAAGATAAACACAGACAAGAATCCGGCAATAGCTCAACACTTGAATATCAGCGGGATACCCACCATGTTGCTGTACAAAAACAAAAAAATGATTTGGAGCTATATGGGCTATATAGGAAAGAGTGAATTATTGGAAAAAATAAGTACCTTTAATTGATTTT
>DATCSV010000164.1:0-7523 GCA_036568285.1 Flavipsychrobacter sp.
CCTGTTCTTCAACGTGCCTGCCCGCAGGCATTTCCTTAAAAGTAATACTACCGAGTTCAGGCATATTATAGATGAGTTTACCCGCGTGGCCCTGGCGCACCCCGGCATTGCCTTCAGGCTGTTCCACAATGGTGCAGAGCAGTTTCACCTCACAGCCGGCAACCTGAAGACAAGGGTGGTAGAGCTGCTGGGCAACTCCTATACCAAAAACCTGGTACCGGTGGAGGAGCAGACGGAATTCCTGGATATCAGCGGTTTTATAGGCAAGCCCGAGGCGGCTACCCGCACCCGTGGCAACCAGTTTTTCTTTATCAACAACAGGTTTATCCGCAGCCCGTACCTGCACCATGCAGTCACCAATGCCTACGAGGGGCTCATAGAAAAAGATTCATTCCCGTTCTATGTACTCTTCCTGGAGGTAGACCCCGCCCGTGTGGATGTGAACGTACACCCCACCAAGCAGGAGGTGAAGTTTGAGGACGACAGGATGATGTATGCCTACCTGAATGCCGCCGTAAAACATGCGCTGGCCCGCTACAACATAGCCCCCTCGCTCGATTTTTCTTTAAGCCCTGAGATACAGCAACTATCCTCGGTACAATTGCCCGCCACAGAAGAGGCCAAAACCCGCGCGCAGAGTGGCTACCTGGGCAATACATTTGCCAACAAGGGACAGGCGCATTTTGTAGAAAAGAACGACAGCCTGAAACGCTGGAAAGAATTGTATGAAATAGCCACCACACCCACCCCGCAGCAGCAGGAGGAGGCTACAGCCCCCGTTACACTGCATGGCAGCGAGTCGGAACAAAAAACCGACGGGGCCAATAATATATTATATGTACAGGGCAGTATGCTGGCCACTACGGTCAAGTCGGGCATCATGCTGGTGCATATACGCCGCGCGCAGGAAAGGATATGGTACGAGCGGCTGCTGTTGCAATGGAACAGGGGAGAAGCCCCCTCGCAGCAGGTATTGTTTCCTACCTCTTACGAGTTGTCGCCGCAGGATGCCATATTGCTGAGCGAGGTGTTGGGCGACCTGGCAAGGATAGGTTTCGATATATCACCTTTCGGCAAAAATACATTTGTGGTGCAGGGCATACCATCGGGCCTGCAGCCCGGCGACGAAAAGAATGTATTGGACGATGTGCTGGAGCAATTGAAACACGAAGCTACAGACCTGGCGGCGCAGCGTTCAGAAAAATTGCTGGCCAATATGGCGAAACGCTTGTCGCGCAATACATCGGCCATATACCTGAAGGAGAACCAGCAGGCCCTGATAGATGAACTGTTTGCATGTAGTCAGCCGGAGTATACAGCCGATGGCAAAAAGATATTTACTTTGTTGCGCAAGGATGAGTTGGACAAAATGTTAGATTGACGATAACTGTTATATATATAGGCGTTTTTGTGTACCTTCGCGCCACATTTTTTTAAAAACCCCGGAAGAAGATAAGAGATGTCTGTGAAGTTCTATTCTTTAAAAGTAAAAGATGTTAAGGCCGAAACGGCTGATTGTGTTTCGGTAGCCCTCGAAGTGCCTGAAGAACTGGCAAAGGATTTTGTGTTCGTTCCCGGCCAATACCTCACCTTTCGCCGCGGCGATGGTGATACTGAGATACGCCGTTCTTATTCTATATGCGCAGGCCCAAACGATTGCGAACTGCGGGTGGCTATTAAAAAAGTGGAGCAGGGTAAATTCTCTACCTATGCCAATACAGAACTGAAGCCCGGCGACGTGCTGGAAGTAATGGCGCCGATGGGCAATTTTACCCTGAAGAAAAAAGAAGTAAAGCATAAGCACTACCTGGCCATAGTAGCCGGTAGCGGCATCACCCCGGTTATGAGCATCATGAAACAGGTGCTGGAGGGTGACGAAGACAGCAGGTTTACCTTGATATATGGCAACAAAAGCCGGGGCACTATCATCTTCCGCGAAGGCATAGAAGCACTGAAGAATAAATACATGCAGCGCCTGAGTGTGTACCATGTACTCAGCAGGGAAATGATGGATGTGCCATTGTTCAACGGCCGCATCACGGCTGAGAAATGCCGCGAGTTCTGCGATAAGCTGGTAGATATCAATACCGTGGATGAGGCCTTTATCTGCGGGCCCGAAGAAATGATACTATCCGTTCGCCAGCAGTTGACAGACCTGGGTATGGACAGCAGCAAAGTGCATATGGAACTCTTTACCTCGCCCGACCAGCCCAAGGCTACCCACGAAAAATGGGTAAAAGAACACCCCGCCGATGCCGGTAAAGTAAGCAAGGTGAGCATCACCCTCGATGGTACTACCTTTGAAATGGACCTGCCTTACAATGGCGACAGTATACTGGATGCTGCGCTGAAAATGGGCGCCGACCTGCCTTTTGCCTGCAAAGGCGGTGTATGCTGCACCTGCCGCGCCAGGGTTACCGAGGGCCAGGTGGAAATGGAAGTAAACTATGCCCTGGAGCCCGATGAGGTGGAGAAGGGCTTTGTACTTACCTGCCAGTCGCACCCCCGCACAGACAGGGTAGTTGTCGATTTCGACCAGCGATAAAAAAAACCACTGCGCTGTGCAGTGGTTCATATCTTTCAAAAGCTTTCCTGTATTAATCCAGGTCGGTCTTGATTATCGTCAGTTGTATGATCTCTATGAATTCATACTTGGGATAAATGGAGCATTCTCCACCTTCGCCATCGCGGTCAAACTTTACTTTTACCTTATATCCGTCGTGCATATAGGCTGTAGGCAGGTTTTTTGGCCGCACGGGTTTGTCCTCGCCTTCCAGTTTCAGCAGGTAACCACAGCCACCCGAAGCAAGGTCGCCCGTATCAACCACGGTAGCTTTTACAAGGTTCTTGTCCTTGTTGCAGGATACTACGGCAACCAGTGCTAATAATAGTGCACTAAACAAATATTTACGCATGTCAGGATGTTTCTTTCAAGTAATTCGGCTATGAAAATACTAAAAAGTTTTAAAGGTGCAATTATGCTGTAAACTTATATCCTATCCCCCTTACGGAATGGAAGTGTTTCGGGTTACGGCTGTCGGCCTCAAAGTACTTCCTGAAGTTGAGGATAAAGTTGTCGATGGTGCGCGTAGTGGGGTATACGTTGTAGCCCCACACTATTTGCAATATGTGTTCGCGGGATACCACCTGTCCCTCGTGCTCTATCAGCAGTTTCAGCAAGGCAGCCTCTTTTTTACTCAGTTCCTGTTTGGCGCCGGTATGGTCAATGCATTCGTGAGCGGCAAAGTCTATTTTACCACCGGCAAACTCGTATACATCAGGCACGCCATGTGGGTCGTGTATCTTTTTGTTCTTTACTATCAGTTTTTGCACCCTCAGCAGCAGTTCTTCCAGGTTAAAGGGCTTGGTCAGGTAATCGTCACCGCCTTTTTTCAGGCCTTCCACCTTGTCTGCACTGGTATTGCGTGCTGAAAGGAACATAATAGGCACATCATTATGCTGCATACGTATGGTTTCGCATACGGTTATCCCGTCCATATCCGGCAGCATTATGTCCAGTATAATCAGGTCAAAGTATTCATTCTTGACTACTTTCAGAACGTCTGGTCCATTGTCCACTGTGGTTATTTCATAACCTTCCAGTTCCAGGTTCAGTTTGAGCGCCTCGCGCAGGCTTTCTTCGTCTTCTACTACCAGTATGCTGGCTTTGGTTTCTTTGCGTATCATAATTCGGTGGGTTTTGATTTCTAAACATGAAATTAATGACAATTCATAAAGAACGGATACATAGCTACTAAAAATGTAAGTTTTATGACAATTCATGCATAAGAGAGTTTTTTAAAGTGAATTGTCACGTAAAAACAGTGCAAAGGCATTTTCCATAAAATGTTTCCAATTCAAAAGTATTCAAGTGTAAAAAAATAGTACCTTTGCCGTCCCAAAAGCGGGTGTGGTGAAATTGGCAGACACGCTAGACTTAGGATCTAGTGCCGCGAGGCTTGGGGGTTCGAGTCCCTCCACCCGCACTACTTAAACAATACAGCCGATTTTATATCGGCTTTTTTAAAACAATAAAATAGCAGAAAATGGCTACGGTAACACGCGAAACGATTGGCAAACTGCATGACAAAGTAACCGTAAAACTGACCCAGGAAGACTACCTGCCTTCTTTTGAGAAGTCGTTGAAACAATACGCAAAGAATATAAATGTGCCCGGTTTCCGCAAAGGAATGGTGCCGGCCGGCATGGTGCGCAAAATGTATGGCCAGTCTATATTTACAGAGGAGGTACTGCGTGCTGCGGGTTCAAAAATTGACGAATACCTGAAAGCAGAAAAACTGCAGATATTTGCGCAGCCCATGGCTATGAGGGAGGAAACTCCTAAGAACCTGGATATGAACAACCCCGCAGAGGTTGATTTTTCTTTTGAAATAGGCCTGAAGCCTGATTTCGAGATACCCGCTGTTAGTGGTAAAAAGGAACTGACGCGCTATAAAGTACAGGTGTCTGACAAACTGTTGGATGACGAAGTAGTACGCCTGCAGCGCCGTTTCGGTAAAGCTGAACCTCAGGAAAGCGTTACTACGAAGGAGAACATCATCTACTCAACTTTTGAGCAGTGTGATGCTGATGGAAATGTGGCAGAAGGAGCTAGCCCTATAGAAGACACTGAGCTGATGGATAAGCTGCCTGTAAAAATGCAGGAAATGCTGATGGGCAAAAAGCCGGAGGATAGCATAGTGATGCAGCCCAAAGCTGTATGTACTGAAGAGGAGCTGCCGGTCTTCATGAAAGACTCGCTGAAATTGCCGGTAGATGCTGCTGAGAACTATTATAAAATGACGCTTACGAAAGTAAGCCTGCTGATACCTGCTGAGCTGAACGAAGAACTGTACGGCCAGGTGTTCCAGAATGCAGAGATAAAGGACGAGGCAGCCTTCCGTGAAATGCTGCGCACCGAGCTGGCTAAAGAATACGACCGTATGAGCCGTGAGCGCCTGCAGAGCGAGATCTATGAGATATTGGTACACAGCACACCTTTGGACCTGCCGGTAGACTTCCTGAAACGCTGGTTGCAGGAGGGCAATGAAAAGCCTAAAACTGCTGCTGAAGTAGAACAGGAATTCCCCGGTTTCGACCATCAGTTGCGCTGGACGTTGATATCAGACAAGCTGATATTAGATAACAACATCAGCGTAAGCCGCGAAGATGTACTGGATGATATCAAAGCCCGCGTATTGGCTTACTTCGGCATGACGCCTGATGCTGCTGAAGATACTCCATGGATGGACGAGTATATGAACAAAGTGGTGAAAGACGAGAAGACAATGGATGAAACTTACCGCCGCCTGTTGTTCGACAAATTGTTCGCCTTCCTGGAAACTAAGTTCAACCTGGTAGACAAGGAAATAGATGAAGAGTCATTCTTTAAGCTGCAAAGCGCACACGACGAACACCACCACCATTAGTGGTTTAATGATATAGAAAAACAAGGGGCTCCTTTATGGAGCCCTATTTTTTGCTATAGTACAAAACTTTATCTAGTTGTGCAGGCCGAACCGGACTAACTCTATACCCGGCAAATATCTCCCATTTGCCTTCTTTGTTTTTTTGATGTGTTACCACGTTCCACAATAGCTGCTTGTTGGCAGATACTATGAAATTGCGCCCCGGCAGGCCCATACATACTAAGTAGTCACCCTTATCCAACTCGTACACACTGCCACCACCTGAAGATATATGTATGGTGAATGTGTCCATATTGCATGGGTAATCCCATATTTTTTGCAAGCTGTCTTCCGGTCCGGCAGGTTCTTTCATGATGAGCACAGAGGATATACGTTTATCATTCTCTTTGGGCATAGCCGTCAGCATTTTAAAATTGTTGTTGAACACCTGGAGGTGGCCCTCCGTGCTAATACCTACATTGTGCAGCGAGTAAAACATATCATCGCCCTTTATGGCTGCATCTTTGCCGGGATTGTGGCCATAAAGGGCCAGCACTTTACCGGAGGGATAGGCAGCTTTAACTACGCGGCTGATGTTGCGGTAGCTGGTGTATACTACTTTGTTCTTTTCATCGAAGTAGAAGCTGTTGAAATGCGTGGTTGGGTCACCCTGTTTCAGATGGTCGCAGGAATTCCACAGCCAGGCTATTTCATTATCGGGTTCATATTCTATAATCGTACCACAGGGTAGTTTGCTTGTCTGCCCGGCTTCTGCCATAGTTGTTGCACCGCTCTCCAAGGTACCGGGGTCTATCAGTTTGTTGCCAATGGTCATATAGTGCCCGTTAGACAGTTTGGTGATTTGATGATGGTATTGCTCCACGGTATCGCCGCTTACTTTGCCGTTATTAGGCCCCGACCAGAGCACATTACCATCGTAATCAATTTCATGTACATTCTTTTCTGTAAGGAGGGTGATAGTGCCATCCTGTGTAAGTTTCAGGTCGCGTATTTTACCTGCGGGAGCGTCTGACACGCCTTTTATATCCGGCAAAAACCATACTGCCTCGCCCGTCATGTTGTGCAGGCTGCGCGTATTGTCGAAGAACAACAACAAGTCTTTATATTGCTTAGCGCTGTCTATTACCTGTACCCGTGCTGTATCGTTGTTATAAAACGGATTGTGAAGCACTGTAAAACTGTATCGAAGTGAAGAATCAAATGCCTTGCCTTTTTTCAGGTATTTTATCTGCCAGGTGTACTTCTTACCGAATGATGGAAGCGTAGCTATAATGTGGTTATCATTTTCCAGCTTTGTAAGTAGCGGTTTTATATACTCGCCCTTGGCGTTGTATTCAAACACTTCCAGCCTGTAGGCATCAGCTTTCCTCTGCTCGGGAAAAGAAAAGCCTATCAGCCTGTAGTGCAATGATTGGTCGGGGGCCGGGTGCAGTTTGTCTTTCGCTAATGCAATATTGCTTAACCCTGCTACTATACAAAGCAGCAGTATGGTACGATAGATTATCCGGCTATTACCCTCCATATTCAGTAGTATTCTAATTCTGATGTGAAAAGTTAGGCAAAAACCAACAAAATTCAGGTTACTTCAGGGCTAATATCCTATCAGTAACATTAGGAGCATCCGCTTCCAACCAATAAAATTCTTTGTCCTTCCTGAACCAGGTGAGTTGCCGCTTGGCGTAGTTGCGGGTGTGTTGTTTTATTTTATCTACGGCTTCCTCAAGTGTGTATTTGCCATCTATGTAGTCGAATAGTTCTGAATAGCCTACGGTCTGTAAGTTTTTCAGGTGGCGTTGTGTGTAGAGTTGTTTTACCTCTTCCAACAGCCCCTGTTCCATCATGATATCTACGCGCCGGTTGATGCGCCTATACAATACTTCGCGTGGCAGGTCCAGCGCTATTTTAATAATATTAAAAGGTCGGGCAGCTTTTGTGCCTGTGCGGTAGTTGAGTATGCTCTTACTGGTACTGCGGATAAAAGATAGAGCCCGTATCATGCGTACGGGGTTTTGTATTTCGCCCTGTTTGTAAAATTCGGGGTCTTCCTGCTGAATTGCATTTTGCAGCCACTCTATACCTTGTTGCTGATATCGT
>DATCSV010000165.1:0-5980 GCA_036568285.1 Flavipsychrobacter sp.
GCCACATCTCAAGAAGTTTGTTGACAATCACGATGACTACAACAAGATAATGTTGCAGGCTATGGCCGACAGGCTGGCTGAAGCATTTGCCGAGGTATTGCATAAACGCACCCGTACGGAGTTTTGGGGTTATGTAGCGGAAGAGGACCTGAGCGCCGAAGAGCTGGTAAAAGAAAAATACCAGGGCATAAGACCGGCCCCGGGTTATCCGGCTTGTCCCGACCATACAGAAAAGTATAAGCTCTTCGACCTGTTGCAGGCTACTGATAATGCAGGCATACAACTGACGGAATCCCTGGCTATGTATCCCGGTGCTTCAGTTTGTGGCTGGTACTTCAGCCATCCGCAGAGCACCTACTTTGGTGTGGGTAAAATACAACACGACCAACTCGCCGACTATGCACACCGCAAGGGTATGAGCATGGAAGAAGCAACCAAATGGCTGTCACCAATACTTGAAGGCTAATACAGGATTATGAATAAGACTGAGACAGTATTTAACAGAGGAGTTGAATCAAAGGCATTGAGGAGCCTGGCCACCATCGCTTCCTACGTTTTGCACCCGGTGTTTTTGCCCATTCTTATGACATGGGTGATATACATGATTACCCCCATGAGTTTTGTTCAATACGAGGGTAAGCTATCGCTCCTGTTTATACAAATAGGTGTGGCTACGATATTTTTCCCCTTGCTGGTAGTAGCCTTGCTGAAAGGGCTGGGCTTTATCGGCAGCATTTTCATGCGTACACAAAAGGAGCGTATCATACCGCTATTGGCTACTATGATGTGCTACTGGTGGATAAGCCATGTGTTTAAAAACCTGGATGCGCCATTGGTTCTGCAGGTTCTGTTGCGTGGTGCTTACTGGAGTATAATTGTATTGTTCCTGTGCAGCATATTCTTTAAGATAAGCATGCACACTATGGCTGCAGGCGGCATGTTGGGCATGCTTATTGTGCTAATGATGGTTACACCTGTTAGCATGGCTGTCCCGCTCATAGCAGGCATATTTATCGCAGGTATCAGTGGCACGGCGCGCCTTTTGTTAGGGGCCCATACCCAGTTTGAAATATGGGTGGGCTATATACTGGGCATCCTGGTAATGCTGGCAGCTTATTGGTACCTGATATAGTTAATAGTCAATGGTAGTCTGCTGAACTATATCATGCACTTTGCTGTCCAGATCTTTTGCAGCCTCCTCTATCATTATTAGCTTTTCCCGATCCGCCTTATATCCGTCATTTTTTATGATGTCTATCAGTCCCATAATGGATGTAAGCGGTTGCCTGATATCGTGAGATTGCATGTGGGCAATATTTCTCAGCGATTCATTTTTTTCTTCCAATGCTTTCAGGTTATCCTGCAGCACCTTCTGACTTAGTTCCAGTTGCATCAGGAATGTTACCTGCCTGGCCATCACAGATAGTGTTTTTTGTTGTATTGCACTTATATTATTCGGTTTGGCATCAAACAGGCATAAGCTCCCTAATCTGATGCCGCCTTTTATCGTCAGCGGGGCTCCGGCATAAAAACGCACATGAGGAGGTTCCTGTACCAGTGGGTTATTATCGAAACGCCTGTCTTCCAGGGTATCCGGTATAATCGTCAATCCGTCACTTTGTATAGTGTATTGGCAGAAAGAAGTCTCCCTGGGCATAGCAGGGGCATCTATTCCTGTGCGTACTTTTATCCAATTCACATCCTTATCCAGTAAGGTAATGAGTGCAACAGGCATGCCGCACAACTCTGCTGCCAGGTTTACAATATCCTGGAATTCTGTTGCCTGGTCATAATCCAGTCCGAGAAATTTGTGTACTGCTTCGAGGCGTATTACTTCTTGTTGTTGACTCATTGTTGCTTGCTTTGCAAAACGATTAAACATTATTTTACGTAAGATACGCTTCAAAAGTTTTATTCATCAGCAAAAATGATCCGGGCTACCATCCGCTCAGCCATGGCACCCGCTCTGATATCGTTGAATATATTCCTTCCGGCATGTCGGCCAGGTTTACGGGCAGCTCTACCAGGCTTTCCATTTTACCGTCTTTCATACGCCAGTGGGCCGCCCTTCCTTTCGGATTTGCATGTAATACAACCACGGGTGTGCCGTTGCGCACCAGCTTGTTGCCTTCATATTGCCATTCATTGGCCCAGTAGTAATTCCATATTGCATCGGCTAGCGATACCCTGACACAGCCATGCGATACAGGGCTGCTGATGGGCAATGCATATTGGTGAACATGTACTCCCCATTTTACCTGGAAATTAAAGACGTAGAATAGCTCCCATTCCTCACCCGGCGGGGCTGCATTCGAAAACCGGTGTTCGTCCTTCCAGTTGAAGTTGTATCTGCCGGGCGGTGTCAGGTCATCTTCTTTGCCAGAGGATAATAATCCCCAGCGGACCAGCCTCCCAAATTCATATGCTCCGAATGTTTGGGTAAACTTGTCAATGATGAACAACTTTGGTATTGGCTCGGCACTTGTATACGCCAATGGATATGGGCTATAGGCCTTGAAATCTCTGGGAAAAGAATCAGGTATAAGCAATACCATGCCATTTTTAAAATTGTCCCCGGTTATGCGGTTACTTATTTCGACTATATATCGCCTCAGGTTCTTGTAATAGCCCGGCAACGAGTCGATATGGGCAAGAAACTCCCCCCAGTTTCCTGTTTTATCATCTTTTCTATGGTCTTTGTACTCATATTGGTGCCAGGCGGGCTTATTTATATTTTTTATATCCGTTGTTTGTGAGTTTACCAGGTCATATGTTTTTTCCTGGTCTACATATCCCTGCGCATGCGCAGTAATTAGTAGTAAACAGCCTGATATAGTCGATAATATAGCTCTCATTCGTTATTTTGAGGTTCGGTCCAATATTAGTGCAAAGAAAGGTATACCTGCATGATTTCTATCAGTTTATGCGCAAGCCCTACTATTTATAACATCAGTTCCATCGCGTAGTTCGTCATAAAAACTGATCAACGCATAGGGATAATTTAAATTTATTAACTATCGGTTATTAGCTTTGAGTACAGGATATGGAACAATTCTGAGATGTTTTTTATGACGTTTTTTACCTAAATTGCCAAAGGTTAGTTAAAGCACAGTGAAATTTGGCAGGTTTTTTGCTGTATAAACTTGTTAAATAGAGCTGAAGGTTTTGCCGATGAAGAAATTTTACAAAAGAGTTTTGATTACCATATTGTGCATGTTCTCTGTGGCTGCCTTAGTGCAGGCACAAGAGCCGTTGCAGGAAGTGGTACAGTATATCAAGGGTGGTAATGTTACCGGCCTTGCCAAGTATTTGGACAAATCCGTTGAGATCAATATCAATAACAACCAGGCGAGCTACAGTTCATCCCAGGCTGAGATTATATTAAAGGAGTTTTTCAGCAAGAATGTGGTTAAGGAATTCAATGTGGCGCAGGGTGGCAATTCAGGCACAAGCGCGCAATATGCTATTGGTGACCTACACACCTCAACAGGCGTTTACCAGTTATATGTCGTTATAAAAATGAATGACAACAGGTTTCTTATCAAACAGCTCCGGTTTGAAAAGATTGATAAGAAGTCAGCTCAATAAATCTTTCTCTTGTTGGCCCACTGCCAATAAAAATTTACCAGTACAAAGATGTTAGTTGCAGGCAACACCCAGAAAATGCGTGTTTGTAGCCTATCTAAAACATTGGCAAATGACGCTGTGATGAAAGCGTTACAGATAATAAATATCACTATGGCGGTATATATATAGGTAGTATGCTTCGGTAGCTTACCTCTTAAAAGTAATATCCCTACACCTAATATTGACAACACCAGTACGATTTGTTGCACATCTATCCAGGTGCTGTTGTTGATAGTGCGCCGCTGTTGATGAGATCCGGTAAACTGCGTCAGTTCAAATTTTACATGTTTTTCAATGCTCATGTATGGAGCTGAAAATTTATCAAATGTTTGACCATGTTCCCATATGCGAATAAACTGCAACTGTTGCCATGAATGGCGCAGGGCCGTCTTGGCAAAATCAGCTACATACTTTGGCGTTGTAAATATCTCCCTGATGACTGCTTTGTGCTCTCCGGCACTGCTGTCCCATCCACCTATTTTTTTAAATGGTCCTTCGTCTGCCCATATATACTGGTACGCTTTTTCGGGTAGCTGGTCTTTGTACCGGCAGAGCTTATGTTGTTTAACTGCACATTGTTCGTCCAGGTATTTCTTCATGGTGCCTGTTTCTACCAGCTTACCAGCCATGAAGACATGTGACCCCGGCGAGAGCGTGAAACCGAAGCCATAAATGGCATTGATGCTGCACACCAACAACCAGCAGCATGCTGAAACGCCTAACACATACAGTATCCTTCGCCTTACTGCCAGCTGCATTGTCAACTGCGCAAATAACAGCATAAGGACACAGAAAACAGGAACTATGAGGAAATGTGAGTTATGTACCAATATTGAAAAACCAATAAGGCCCAGGTACAACAAACATATCTTTCCCGATGCCTTATCATCGTATAAATATAGGAGTATAGCCAAGAGCAGTACAGATGCGAATATATCGGGCATTATAAACGCAGCTATAGAAGATACCGCTGTAAAAGCCGCCACTAATACTGTAGCCAGTAGGTAATGGATAGATTTGACTGGGGTGGTATGACCCAGCATACGGTAGTAACGCAGGAAAAGTATAGCGAGTAACAAACACTGGAAAAAGACTGGTGCCCATAAACTTCCGCGTACACCTGCAAACTCCAAAGTCCTTAAGCCGGTGATTGCCAGCCATATTGAGTAGAAGGACGATCTGTCCTTAAGCACAGCAAAGTCCTGCGCAAAATATACATACGCACCGGAATCGCCGGTGACCAAAGGATATCTATTGTAGAAGGCATACCACATCAGTAGTACAGCAGCTGCAACGACAGAGATAATGGCATAGGTGTTCTTATTCATCCAGAGCGAGTTTGGTTTACTAAAATAGCCAATAAATGCACTTTGCACGAATAACACTACCTTTACCATCGCTGAATTTTTCTGATGAAGATAAAATCACTATTGGCAAAACCTTATGCGTCGCTGGTGCACAGCCGTATAAGAAAGGAGATGGGAGCGGCTGTATCAAACCAGGAAGCCATCATGCAATACCTGCTGAAGAATGCCACCAAAACGCTCTTTGGTAACGAGCACAGGTTTGCAGAGATACACAGCTATGATGAATACAAAGCTGCCATACCCGTCAGGGATTACGAGGCGCTCAGCCCATATATAGACAAGATAAAAGAAGGGCAGCAAAACATACTGTGGAAGGGCAAGCCCATGTACTTCGCCAAAACATCGGGCACTACCAGCGGCACCAAGTACAAACCCATTTCGAAAGACTCGATACATAACCATATAGATACTGCCAAAAACGCCCTGCTGTGCTACATGGTAGAGAGTGGCAATACCAACTTTGCCGATGGCAAGATGATATTCCTGTCCGGCTCGCCGGTGCTGGAGCGGATTGCAGGCATACCTACTGGCAGGCTCAGCGGCATCGTCAACCACTTTGTGCCGGGCTACCTGCGTGGCAACCAACTACCCAGCTACGAAACCAACTGCATAGACGACTGGGAAACCAAGCTGGGCAAGATAGTAGAAGAGACCATAGACAAAGACATGCGCCTGATAAGCGGTATACCGCCCTGGGTGCAGATGTACTTCGACTGGCTGCTGGAAAAAAGCGGCAAATCGTCTATCAAAAATATTTTTCCTAACCTGCAGGTAATAGTGCAGGGGGGCGTCAACTTTGAGCCTTACAAGGCCAGGATGACGCAGAGCCTGGGCGGTCATGTGGACATGCTGGAGACCTTCCCAGCATCAGAGGGGTTCTTCGCCTTTCAGGATACGCTGGACCAGGAGGGACTGCTGTTGAATACCAACTCGGGCATCTTCTACGAGTTTGTACCCGCAGCCGAGATATTCAACGACAACCCGAC
>DATCSV010000166.1:0-8618 GCA_036568285.1 Flavipsychrobacter sp.
TCCACGTTCGTTTATGAGAGGCTCTACGCCATCAAATTTTAAACGGATATCACCTACATCGCCGCCGGGCTGTACCAACAGGTCGTACTTTAAGGAAGTACCCAGGCTATATACCTGCATACCGATACCGGGATACAGCTGCGCATAACTTACCTGCTGAAAAATCGGGACGTTCACCGTCCATTTAGAGCTATCCTTCCCTAAGTAGTAATTGTGGTAGTAATTTAGCTTGCTATCTCCCTCTACACCTTGCGGATTACTCCCGACAAAAATCACATCGTAAGTATGGCCGGAGATATTGTATTGTTCTTCCCCATGCCGGTCATGAATAGCTGCAATATCAGAAGGGCTGTAAAAATTGTACCGGAACCTGTCTTTCATAAAGAACACGGCACCCTCTTGTACATCAGCCTTATATAGCACCTGTTCATTCCATTGTCCCATGTTTGGCACAAAGGATAGCATACCAGGCTCTTTTGCCCGGACGACTGTATTGACGCCGAAACACCATACAAATAATAATATGCACCGGGTTGTTAAGGACAATGTTCACCTGTTTTTCTACTGTAAGTTAATACAATTGGGCGACACATTATCGATTGACGGATATAAACATGCCCCCGTAAAGTACGGGGGCATGTTTATATTTTATCTATTCTATTGCTATTCAGCGATATGGAACCTTCTCACATCTTGTTTGCCTTCGACTTCTAAGCGCATAATATATATGCCTGAAGCAGGGTTTGCATCCATGTTAATAACATGGTTCAGCTTACCAGCTACTATCTCGGCAGTAGTTTTATATATCACCTGGCCCAAAGCATTAGTAATGGTAATATTCGCCGCAACTGTTCCTGCTATGTTATAATCACCCGAAATATTGAACTTTCCGTTGTTTGGATTCGGATATAGTTTCAAGTCACCTAACACCGCAACCTGCTCTCCAACTCCAAGGTTTATAATCCGGCTGGTAGCCTTAGCTGTGGTAACACAAGGATAATTGCTGGTCATAACAACATACACATCGTCTGTTTTCTTCAGCAGGCTAGTCGTGTATGTATTACCCGCTGTGCCAGGCACTTTGGAGCTGTTAACATACCACTCATATACAGGATTGGTACCGCCATTTATTGGTGTCGCAATAAACGTATAGCTATCACCACCATTGTATGTCATATTCACCTTCACCTGCGGCGCCAGTGGATTAGTCACTGCAAACCTGAGCGAATCGCTGACCACGGGGAATACGCATTGCGCACTGCTGATAAAGCGGCACTGTATCACATCTCCATTATATATGGTGCTGGAAGTGAACGTATTTTGCGTTTCTCCCGGTATGTTACCGCCGTTTTTCATCCACTGAAACTGTGGATTCAGTCCACTATTTGTATAATAAGCTGCCAGTTTAACGGTTGCTCCCAGGCAGGTAGTAGTATCGTTAACCGAGCTGATGCTAACAGTAGCGAGTGTCGTCTGTGTAATGGTCATCAGGATGTTATTGCTGCTAACTACCTGCTGAGACGGGCACATAAAATTGCTGGTCAATATACATCTCACCACATCACCGTTCTGCAGGCTGTCGGTAATATACACAGTGGTATCCGTGCCGACATTTACCCCGTTTACCTGCCATTGATAAGACGGCATTGAACCACCGAACTGTGAAGCTGCCGTGAAGCTGACAGGCACACCGGAACATGCAGCATTACCTGCAGAAGAAGTGACAGTGATTACCGGCAGCTGATACGAAGTAACATACATAGTAACCGCATTGCTGACTGCCGTCTGCGGTTGCGGACATATAGCATTTGACGTCATCACGCATGTTACTATATCATGATCGGTGAGGGTAGTGCTGGCAAAAACAGGACTGTTTCCTCCGGCATTCATGCCATTTACCTTCCATTGGTATGCAGGCGCTGTGCCCCCGTTAACCGGTGTAGCGGTGAATGCAACCAATGTACCGGCACAGATATTATTATTATTGGGCTGGATACTAACCGATGGTGTTACCTGCGGATTAACTTTAAGCATGGCAACCGTTGAAGTAACCGCAGGAGCACAAGCACCCGTTACCACGCAACGGTATAATGTGCTATCCAGGCTATCTGCTGCCATGGTTATCTCCATTTCATTCTCAGTTACACGCTTGAAAACTGTGTCATTTACAAGGTCCACCCATGCACCGCCATGGTTATAAGAAACCTGCCACTGATAGCTGAGTCCTGTACCGGTCGCATTTACCTTAAATGAAGCGCCGAAAGTAGCACAGGTTGTATCGTTTGCGGGATTAGCCGTAATCATCGGTAGTGCATTCACCGTCAATTTAGATTGTTGCGAACTTGCCGAACCGCATGCGCCCGAGATAGAACAGTAGTATGTATATGTCTGTGCGGAGGCACCTGCATTGATGATGTTATCAATATGCAAGGAAGCTGTTGTAACGCCCGAATAGAATCCACCGTTGGTTAGCGGCACATATATTGTACCGTTGTACACATACCATTGATAAGACAGGTTTGTTCCTGTAGCAGCAACTGTGAAGGTTGTGTCTGCACCGCTGCAGATGGTTATCATCGAGTCGGGCTGTGTATTGATAACAGTTACCGTATTAACGGTAAGCGTTGCGGAAGAGGACACTACCGGAGACGGAGCGCATAAGCCACTCACCACACAACGGTATTGATAGCCGTTGTGCATAGTCTGCACGTTCGACACTGACAATACGTTTGTCGTTGCACCATTATACATACCTCCGTTATTTATATTTACCCAACTATTACCAGTATTCTCCTGCCACTGATAAGCAACACCTGAACCTGTGGCAGCTACTGCAAAGACTACATTAGCCGATGGGCACACTACAACTCCGGTTGGGTGGCTGTTAATGGCTGTAGGAATATTCACCGTAAGCGTTGCCATATTGGACACAACCGAAGGAGCGCATACTCCCGAAACTACACAACGGTATTTATTGCCGGACATAGCAGAACCGGCAGATGTAATATTCAATGTTTGCGTAGTAGCTCCGGAATGTACGCCACCATTTACTACCGACGACCAGCCGATACCGTCTACAGACACCTGCCACTGATAAGTGACGCCTGTGCCCGTAGCCATAACTGCGAACGAGGTATTACCATTGAGGCATATAGTGCTGTTAACCGGATGCATTACAACTGCGGGCATACCGTTAAGTGTCAATGTCACCGCATTTGAAGTAACGGGTGGTGTACATGTGCCGGAAATCGCACAACGGTACATTGTTCCATTCTGCATTGCTCCGGCGCCCGTCACGTTCAGAGTAGCTGTTGCTGTGCCGGAATACACCCCGCCATCAGCCAGGGCAGTCCAGCCCGAGCCGCTGTTTGCTTCCCATTGGTAAGCGAGGGCTGTACCCGTGGCCATTACTTTAAACGAAGTATTGCCTCCCGGGCAAACCGACATATTTGTGGGTTGCATAGTTATGGAAGGGGCTGTATGTATAGTGAGTGAAGCAGAATTTGAAACCACATGAGGTATACACTTGCCGCTCACAACTACTCTATACGCGTAGTTATCATACATAGAGGTTGGACCGGTAAGGTTGAGCGTAGCGGTCGTTGCATTACTGTAAACGCCTCCACTAGTAATATTGGCCCAACCATTTCCGCTGTTCACCTGCCACTGGTAAGTTAAGTTTGTACCTGTAGCATTTACACTAAAAGAACCGTTTGCACCGGAACAAACACTCGTGCTTGCCGGGTGCATAGTTATAGCGGGGTTAGTATCGATGATTAAAGTAGCTGCTGCAGATGTTGCAACCGGTGCGCAAGCACCACTTACCATACACCTGAACTGATAATTGTGCATAGATACATCGGCGGGGTCCATAGCCAATTCTGAAGTAGTTACTCCACTGAACGTAGCATTATTTGCCAGGTTTGTCCAGCTCACACCATTGTTGTTTGAGAATTGCCACTGATATGCGAGCCCCGTTCCTGTAGCTGTAACTTTGAACGAAGCAGAATATCCTGTACAGGTAGTATCATTTATTGGCTGAGCGACAACAACAGGCAATGCATTCACCGTCAGGTAAGAGTGTTGGGTGCTGGCATTACCGCATTGCCCTGTTATAGCACAATAGTAATCTTGCACTTGTGCCGCAGGACCGTTATTGACAATTCCTGTAATATTCAATGTGGCGGAAGTGGCACCCGAATACACAGCATTATTAGTTATAGCATCGTATGTTGCCCCATTATACCTGTACCATTGATACGTGAGACCTGTACCTACAGCCGATACCATAAGAGTAGCATTGCCACCGCTGCAGATGGTTTGACTGGCAACGGGCTGCATGGTAATAGCTGTAGTAACCGGCACAGTAAGAGTAGCCACATTTGAAGCAACTGTACCCGGACACTTACCACTGAGTACGCAACGGTAAGTTAAACCATGCTGAGCAGGCGTAACCCCGGTCAGTACCAAAATATTAGTAGTAGAGCCGGAATAAACACCGGTATTAGTTAAGTTCACCCAGCCATTGCCATCGTTCACCTGCCATTGGTATGCAAGGTTTAAGCCAGTAGCGGTTACCGCAAATTGACGATTGCTACCAGGGCAAGCTGTTGCGTTGGTTGGGTGTGTAACGAATTTTTGTGTCGGGTCTACTGTAAGGCGGGCACCGGCTGATATGGCCGGAGGGGCACAGGTTCCGCTTACAATGCAACGGAACAGTGCCTGTTGCATACCGAGATTCGTCGCAATAATCTCCATTTCCGATTCAGTAACGCGATCGAAAGTAGCGTTATTGACCAGGTTGGCCCAGGCAACACCGTTATTATAAGATACCTGCCATTGATAAGTTATTCCTGTACCACCAGCGGTAACCTCAAATGATGTGCCATAACCTTCACACACGGTTACATTTGAAGGATTAACAGTTACTGACGGCAATGCATTAATTGTAAGGTATGAATGCTGTGTACTTGCGCTACCGCACGTACCTGATATTGCGCAATAATAATCTTCAACTACAGCAAATGTGCCGGCATTAGTTATTCCGGTAATCGTTAATGTAGCAGAAGTGGCACCGGAATAAACAGCATTGTTAACAATAGCGTCATATGAATTCCCATTATACCTGTACCATTGGTAACTCACACCAGAACCTGTAGCTGCTGTTGAGAGAGAGGCATTGCCACCACTACAAATAGTCTGGTTAGCTACAGGCTGCTGGGTAAGCGCCAGGGTCGTATGCACTGTAAGCGAAGCTGCACTGGATGACAAACTACCGGGACATTGGCTGCCGATAACACAGCGGTAGCTATTACCATGCATCGCCGGCGTTATACCTGTCAGTACCAGTATGTTCGAGTTAGATCCGGAATAAACACCGCCATTAGCGACATTTGACCAGCCATTGCCGGTATTCAGTTGCCACTGATAAGTCAGGTTCTGGCCTGTAGCGGTTACCGCAAACTGCCTGGTGCCTCCCGGACATGCCGATGCACTTACCGGCTGCGTTACAAATTTGTGCGTTGGTGTAACGGTAAGCCTCCCACCTGCAGAGGTAGCCGAGGGCGTGCACGTACCGCTCACAACACAGCGAAACAGAGCCTGCTGCATGGTCAGGTCTGTGACAAGTACTTCCATTTCAGATTCTGTAACACGGTTGAATGTGGCGTTATTTGCCAGATTTATCCAGGACGCGCCGTTGGTATAAGATATCTGCCATTGATAGGTTTTTCCGGTACCTCCGGCTACTACTTCAAAAGAAGCACTGTAGCCCTCACATACAGTTATATTACCGGGATTAGTGATTATCGAGGGCAGCGCATTGACCGTGAGATAAGAGTGTTGTGTACTTGCATTGCCACAGGTGCCTGTGATTGCACAGTAGTAGTCCTCAACAACTGCCGTAGCACCTGTATTAGATATGCCTGTTATAGTAAGGGTTGACGTTGTTGCCCCGGAATAGACCCCACCGTTTGTTATTGCATCGTAGGTGGCTCCATTGTACCTATACCATTGGTAAGATATGTTTGTACCGGTAGCTGATGTAGTGATAGACGCATTGCCACCACTGCAAATAGTTTGATTGGCAGCGGGCTGCAACGTGATAGCGGTTACCGCGTTCGTGGTCAGCGATGCCGCATTCGAAGTCGCCGGTGGATTATCAGGTCCTGTAGCAATACAACGATATTGATACCCGGTCATGCCGGCTGTTACCCCTGTTAAACTAAGTACAGCAGTCGTCGCTCCTGAATAGATGCCACCGTTGGCCACATTTACCCAACCATTGCCGTCGTTCTCCTGCCATTGATAGCTGGTTGTATTCGTAGCGACGATCGGGAATGTCGTATTGGCTCCAATACAAACAGTCCTGTTAACAGGGTGATGGACAATAGCTGGTGGAATAGCCCAGGCGGTATAAGAAAGCAGCACCATAACTGCCATTGTCAAAATGGTCCTATACCCCATCAAGGTACCCCAGACCGATAGTACTTTACTCTTCATAATACAACGATTGTTTTTTATCCCCTTTATTCTTGTGAAATCAGACTAACGGGGCTACAAAAGTTGCAAAAAAATCCCATATATTATAGTGACGAAGAAATAATTTATTACGTTTTTCAATTAATTATAAGTAAATACTATAGAAAAGCTACCTAATTATAAAGCAAGTGAACATTAGCCATTTATTCTTATGTAAAAAGAAATACTATGACCTGAGTAATTTACTAAACCTCGCTATATCTGCCTCAGGGTTAATTTTTTTTCCAGAAGTGAGCAATCCGGCAAATTCATGAGCAAAATATGGAGCTAATGAACACCCCTTTGTACCCATGCCATTCATAATACCTATGGAAGGGAATGCAGGATGCAATCCTACAAAAGGCCTTCTTTCGACACTGCCGGGACGTATGGCTGCTTTGTGCTCAAGTACCTTGTAAGGCAATTTCAGCCATCGGCGCAATGCATTCTCAACATCAGCCCTGAATGCATCTGTAGGATGCGGATGATCGTAAGCCCAGTCAAACGACGAACCTGCCCAAAACCTGTTGTCGCCTATAGGAACCAGACTAATACCATGTTTGTATATTGCAGACGGGGGTAACCCTTCTATTTCGATAATTAACGCCTCCCCCTTATTGAGGGTAAAGGGTAGCTTTCGAAAGTAATTGTTATCGAAACCGTTGACGCCATTGCAGAAAATCAGTTTTTCAGCTGTCACATCATTATATACGATGCCACCGTTGCTAATCTGTATTTTATCAACATCAAAACACTCTTCTAACAGGCATCCCTTGTCTATCAGCCTTTGCCTCCAGCCTTGCAATAACAAATTCAAATCTACCTGTAGACACGGGAAAGTCAGCCCTGCGCCATAGGAAACATGGAAATGCTTGCTATACGCGTCCACATCATTAATGTTACTTATATATTCACTTCCTTCTGCAATACGATTATACCAGGATGACTGCATTTGTTCAGACGTATGAAAGTTAATCATACTTGTTTCGGCAGCTATTTCCCGTCCTAATTCTCTGCCTATTTCATCGTAGGCATTTATAGCGAACGGCAGCAACTCATCTATCATCCATGTCGTGACCACACGCCTGCCGGTTACAGGATTGATGACACCACTTGCTACCCTGCTGGCTGACGCAGGGTCACACTCATCTATGACCAGCACGTTTGCGCCGGCTTGTAAAAGATAGTAGCTCAATAAAGAGCCTGAGATACCCTGTCCTACTATAAGATAGTCAATATGCACTATTGCAAAGAAAAATGTAATACCGGCTAAAACATAGCGTTGACAAATATCTTTTTAAAGACGAATTAAAATTGCTTGTAGATATATAGCCCCCTGTGTTTTGTTTGCGGTGACATCCAATTATACATTAACTTAGTGCTAAAATGTAAACAGATATGAAAAAATGGCTGATAGCGTCCTTACTCTTATTAACTATTAATGGCCGGTCAGCGGCACAAGAATTTTTAGTGGACAGCGTCAACAGGTCAAAATTTACAGGAGTACGTCAAGACGGCGAAATGGGCTCGTTTGTTTATGTTCCTTATTTTACTACTAACAAAACCAGTAAGCAAAACTTTATTATCAGGCAGTTGAATAGCCAAACATTCAATGAAGAACAGGTACTTCGTCTTGAGCTGCCCTCCACTTTCATACTAAAGTCATCTACGTTTAACGGATCATCTTACCTTTTGCACTTTTACGATGAAGCCAAAAAAGAGGATGTTCTTATATCTACCATGGGTGAAAGCATCAACAAAAAGAAAACAATAAAGGCGTCAGGCGATGCATATTATTTGTATAGCGGAGCTACACCTGAAGATTTTATCATAGTAACTGTCAGCAACAAGGGGAACTACAGAATAGAAAAAACAGGTATCGACCTGGAAAGTAAATGGGAAAAGAAGTTTTCTGCACCGGCGGGTATGGATAGGCAAATAGTTGCTATCAATAATAAAATGGGAATTCTGGAAATCATTCGAAAAGACAGCAAATCCAATGGTAAATATGAATTTTCCATTCACAATGTACAATCAGACGGCGGGGAAGATATGGCCCAAAGCTCCTTATCCAGCGATGACACCAAACTATACCCCAC
>DATCSV010000167.1:0-11235 GCA_036568285.1 Flavipsychrobacter sp.
TTAAAGATTGCTTCGTCGTGCCTCCTCGCAAACACCAAAATTTTTACTTACACGCAAAAACGGAACTATAAAGAACCAACTATATTTAAAAACAGAAAAACCGGAGTCATTTTGGAAACAAAACCACATTACATCACAAAAATTACCCATATGCAACCTGTTCAAAGCTTTCCTTTTTTTTCTACTTTTACCAACTGTAATACTTTAAATCAAGACCGGTTATGGCGTATCAATTGTTAAAAGGTAAAAAAGGTATCATCTTCGGCGCGTTAGACGAGCGTTCCATCGCATGGAAAACAGCCCTGCGCGTATGCGAAGAAGGAGGGGAAATAGTATTGACCAACGCACCCATAGCACTGCGCATGGGCAAGATCAACGAACTGGCAAAACAGTGCAACAACGCGCAGGTAATACCTGCCGATGCTACATCGGTAGAAGACCTGGAAAACCTGCTGAACAAAAGCATGGAAATACTGGGTGGCAAACTGGACTTTGTACTGCACTCCATAGGTATGTCGCCCAATGTGCGCAAGGCAATACCTTATACCGACACCAACTACGATAACTTTCAGAAGACATTGGATATATCGGCCCTGTCGCTGCACAAGCTGCTGCAAAGCTGCATGAAGCTGGATGCAATAAAAGAATGGGGTTCTGTAGTGGCGTTGACTTATATAGCCGCGCAGCGCACCTTCCCCGGCTACAACGATATGGCCGAGGCCAAGGCCCTGATGGAAAGCATAGCCCGCAGCTTTGGCTACCACTACGGTTTCGCTAAAAAGGTAAGGGTGAACACCATCTCCCAGTCGCCCACTATTACTACAGCCGGTTCGGGTGTATCAGGTTTCGATGCCTTCTATGAATATGCTAATAAAATGTCGCCGCTGGGCAATGCCCCTTCTGACGACTGCGCCAACTACTGCGTATCCATGTTCAGCGACCTGACACGTATGGTAACCATGCAAAACCTGTTTCACGACGGGGGCTTCTCTAACACGGGTGTCAGCCAGGCGATCGTAGAAGAAATGCAGAAAGCCGCTGGGGTCTCGGGCAGTTAAAAACCATTGTACGGTAGCAATATAACCGTACAATAAGACGTTAAATGTTATATGCTGAAAAATATACTTACCGGTATTAGCCTTACATGTTTCACAGCCGTACCCGTCATAGCGCAGGTGGCAGGCGGGCAGCGGGCTATGGAGTACTTGAGGCTGTCCAATGCACCCCACGTTACAGCGTTGGGCGGCATGAATGTCTCCAACCCCGATAAGGATATCAGCTTCGCATTGCAAAACCCATCGCTGATGCGGCCAGGCCTGCACAACAACCTGGGGCTGAATTATAATGCATACTACTCGGGTATCAGCGTTGCCAATCTCAACTATGGCTATCATATACCCAAACTGGAAACTTCATTTACGTTTGGCGTGCAATACCTGAACTATGGCAACTTTGCGCTGACAGATATGCTGGGCAACCAGACGGGCGAGTTCAAGGCTAATGACTATGCCATTACCATTGGTGCATCCCGCCAATACCTCAACAAATGGCGCTACGGGGCTGCTATCAAATACGCACAGTCAACCCTGCACGACAAGAACGCATATGCTGCACTGGCTGATGTGGGCATCACCTATATGGACACGGCCAGTATGATAACCATCGGGGCTGTAGCTAAAAACATGGGCGTGATGCTGAAAAAGTATAACCCCAATAACCCCGCAGAGCCCATGCCGTTCGACCTGCAGTTGGGCATTACCAAGCGGTTCAGGTACGTTCCGCTGCGGCTGATAGCTACCCTGCACCACCTGTACGAGTGGGATATCCGCTACGACAATCCTGCAGACAGGGAGAATAACAACCTGTTTGGCGGCGGGGATACTACCGAAAAAGCAAAGACTTACTTTACTGACAAGCTGTTCAGGCACTTCATTTTCGGAGCAGAGATACTGATAGGTAAGCGGATATTGGTAAGCGCTTCATACAACCATATGCGCCGTTCGGAGCTGATGATCAAGGATAAAACCGGTATGGCAGGTTTTGCTTATGGTGTCGGTGTCGACCTGAATAAGTTCCAGGTGCATTTTGCCCGGTCACATTATCATATTGCAGGTGCTTATAACGAGTTCGGTATCAACTTTGCATTGAATAAGCTGATGGGCCTGGGCAAGTTTGGCAATAAAATACATTGGGAAGACACCTACCCCGACTGGGAGTTTTACTCCATCCCGCCTACTTCTGCTCCTGCTGATGTTTCGGGAAATTAAACAGGATAGACGTCAGTACCGGCACAATGAATATGGCTATGCTGAGGAATGAGGTAATTATATCTCCCCATACCGTAGGGTGTTCGCCCAGCGGCAAATGTTTGCCCTGGGATTCCAGGCAAGACTGCGGCCCTTCCAGGAATAAGGCAAACTCTGAACAAGGGTAGAAATGCGCCACCATTGACAGGGTTAACTTCAGGCCCAATATACCGATGACCGTATAGGCGCATATACTCAGGAAGGGGTACTTCTCCATCAGCCGTACAAAGCCCTGGGCTACGAAACGCATAGCCAGTATACCAATGAACACCCCCACCCATATCAGGATGATGTTTTGGGTATATGCATTGGCAGCTATTACATTGTCGATGGAGAAAGCCAGGTCCATCAGCTCTACCAATATCACGGTAGACCAGAACGGCCCGAAAGCACCCAGCGTCTTGCGGTACAGCCAGCTACGCTGTTTGCGTTCCAGCTCCTCAGCTATAGTTTGGGGATCTTCTACTTTCTTTTTAGTGAAGAAGTACTTGATGGCCAGTATCAGCAGGTATATACCACCCACGGGTTTGAACCACCATATCTGTATCAGCATTGCGGCAAAGAGCAAACATATACCCCGGAAGACATAGGCACCAATGATACCGTACTTCAGGGCTTTTTTACGCTGGTCTTTGGGCAGGTCCAGCACCATAGTGGCCAGTACAGCGGCATTGTCTACAGAAAGCAGGCTCTCTATCAGTATCAGGTTGAGAATAACGGTGAGCGATGGTACGGGCTTATCAATTATCTGTTGAAATAGTTCCTGAAGGTTATCCATTGCTGAGCACTACTTTGACGACGAGTTCTTTTAAAAAAAACAGGGCAAAGATACCATATATAATAACCTGAACAGTTTTACAGGACTTATTATTTCAGCAGCTTATAGTGCGACTTGTTGCCGCCCGGGTGTTGTATTTCCAGCAGGTAACAGCCTGTGGGCAGGTTGGCTGCCGGAATGAGCGTTCTGCCGCCGGAGACGCCACTCCATATCTTTCGGCCACTAAGGTCGACTAGCTGCAGATTGACACCTGGCTGTAAGTTGTCAACATGCCATCCTTCCGATGCGGGATTGGGATAAATAACCGGGCTTTGCTGTACAAGGCCTTCAATAGCCAACAGGCCGGGGTCGTTATAGTGCAGTCCTGTCCTGTTGACAATATTGTCATCAGGGTCTACTACTACGCTTGTTATCATATCCGCCATGTTGAACCTCAGGTAATTAGCAGTGTCGGTGATATTGATAGTGACGGTGGTATCGCCATTAGCCGTATTCAGCTTGATTTGCAGCGGCAACTCAAAGGCCCTTACAGAGGGGTGGGAAGTGGTCTGCGTTACCTTAAGCAGTGTCATTCCCAGATATTGCGCCCACTTAACGGTGAAGGTGGGATAACCCTGTCCATACACCCACTGCCTGAAAAAGCTGTCCAGCTGCATGGCATAGGTCTGTTCCATTACCTGTTGTAAGTCAGATGTAACAGCGGTGCCATACTTATATTGTTGTTGGTATACCCTCAGGCCTGTGAAATAAAGACTGTCCTTAGGAGCGAGATAGCGCAACATATGTGCCACGGCAGCACCTTTATTATAAGTCAACCTGCCGTCGAATATCCTGTTCACGTTCGTGGTATCATTTACCCATACGCTGCCGCCGGGTTGACTCATCACCTGGTTGAACACAGCTGTACGTGTTGCTTTTGCAGCGGCGTTGCCCCAAAACTGTTCCAGGAAAAGCTGCTCCGTATAAGTAGCCATGCCCTCGCTCAACCATATATCTTCCCACTTGCCATAAGTAACACTGTTGCCCCACCACTGATGCGCCAACTCGTGCGCTATAAGCGTGGTACGTATGTTAGGTGTACTCATAAAGGTCATGGTCTGGTGCTCCATACCACCGGAGAGGACAGTCATACAGTGGCCGTACTTTTCCTGGTGGAAGGGGTATTTGCCAAATACTTTAGAAAAATGGTCTATCATGATGCCGGTGCTGTCCAATAAGAACTTGTTGCCGGGAGTGAAAAAGGAAGCACTGTCATAGTAGTAATTCTGCACCAGCATAGAATCGTTGCTACCATCTGTAAAGTGCATGTAATAGCTGTATTCTTTGTATGGTGCTACAGCTACGCAAATGAGATAATAGTCTATAGGGTAAGACGTCTGCCACTCGTAACGGTGTTTGTTGCCGGGCAAAGTCGTAGTGTTCTTCAGCAGCCCGTTGCTGCCGGCCTTCAGTGTATCGTCCACTGTCAGCCACATGGTTACCGAATCTATTTTATCCTGGATGGATTGCTTGCAAGGCCACCAGTCGTCAGCAAACAGGTCATCGCTGAGGGAGTACATCAGTTGTGTACCGGAAGATAAAGTAACGTGGTTCAGCCCACCGGTGAAAAATTGCCCTTTGCCGCCAGGTGCAGTACCGTGATAAAAAACCTGTACAGTAAAGTCAGTATTTGTCGCCATGGGGCTACCCAAGGCCACTTTCCTGATAGCACCTGTACTTGTGATATTCGTATTCAGTTGACCGTTGATCTTCAAGGAGTCGATGGTCATAGCACTGTGCAGCTCAAAGGCGTAGAGGCCAAAGTTGGCGATGTTGGTAGTGGCATAGGTGGTCACATCACCGCTTACATAGGTAGACGTATTCGTGAGTTCCAGGTTAAACTTCAGGCCTTTTACATCATAATCATTTTCCTCAGGTGTAGCCACTGTTGTCTTATGGGATGCCCTGCTCTTATTGCCGGAGCAGTAATATGCGTAGCTATTACCTGCCATAAGCGTTGTCAAAACCAGGATTGTCACCAACTGAAGTCTCATACTATGGATATTTATAATCGTACTAATTTCTTTGAAGTTAATTTATTTCCGCCATTCGTTACATGCAGGATGTATACTCCCCACGCCAATCCACCGGCAGGTATTGATGTCCCCAGGTTGTCTGTCATCCTTTTGCGCCATACTATCCTGCCATTTATATCCGACAATAACAGTTCATCGCCCTCGCGGGTATTAAGGATATTCCAGGATGATGTTGCGGGGTTAGGATATACAAATAAGCCTTCTGCAGGATGGCTGATGCCCAACGTGTAATCTCTTTTAACCATTGCCTTGTCCAGTATGGTATTGTGCGGGTCAAATACAATATCCTCTACCACCCTGGCCACTTGCATAAAAGTAGATTGCGTCATACCGCTACCCAGCCTGATGATGGTATCGCCCGCAGGTGAAAGTATTTTGATCTCTACCGGTATATCAAAGTAGGGTACCGATTCAGGATCAGTGCCTTGTTGCTGTATGGCCAGTAATAGTTTGCCGTCCACATGATTCCAGCGGATGTCATATACCGGGTAACCCTCACCGTATATCCATTGCGCAAAGAATTTATCCAGGTCCATGCCTGAGATTTCTTCGGCTACCTGTTTGAAGTCTTCCGTACCGGCATTGCCACCTGCGTATCGCTCAAGAAAAGTCCTGAGCACATCAAAGAACAGGTTGTCGTCATTGATATAAAACCTGAGCGTATGCAAAACCACAGATGGTTTCAGGTAAGAAAGGCGGCTATCGAATATCCTGTGTGGATTGGCCGTATCGCTTTCAGGCAGGTATATACTACCTCCGGTATTGGTATCGCTGAATATGCGTTCGTGTACGCGCAACATATAGTTGTATGCCGCCTGATCACCCTTGTATCGTTCTGTAAACAGGTATTCAGCATAAGAGGCGAACCCCTCGTTGATCCATATATCGCGCCAGGTAGCACAGGTTACATCATTACCAAACCATTGGTGCGCCAGCTCGTGTGCTACCAGGGGATACCTGAAATGCTGCAGTGTGGTCATGGTCTGGTGCTCCATGCCACCAAATACAGGTGCCATGCAATGCCCGTACTTCTCTTCATAAAAAGGATAGGTGCCGAACAACTCGGAAAAAAAATACAGCATTTCGCCCGTAGAGTCAATTCCACCTTTATAAGTATCCATCAGGTTGGGATGACTGTACACGTAATTCTGCACCAGTACGCTTTCGCCTCCGGGCAACAGTTTTGTGAATGAGTAATCAGTATAATTACCTATTGCCACAGATAGCAGGTAGTATGCCATGGGGTATTTCGTCTTCCATTCATACCTGCTTTTGTTGCCGGGCATTGGTGTTACTTGTTGCAGCAAGCCATTACTACCCGCTTTCAGGCTGTCCGGTACAGTTATCCATATTTCTGCTGAATCGACCTTATCCTTCAAGGACTGCTTGCATGGCCACCAGTCTTTGGAATAATACGGCTCGCTTAAGGAGTAGGTCACCCGGCTGTTCCAATCCTCAGTCAGCGCATTATTCATCCCGCTTTGGAATGTAAATACCGTACCCGTTTCCGGCAGGCCATGATAATAAACCTTAGCTATAAACACGGCACCTCTTTGCAACACCACCGGCATAAACACATTCGCCACGTCATTCGCTCTCTCCACTTTAGCTTTCTGCCCGTTGATGAACACCGAGTCAACAATCAGCAACCTATTCAACTCGAATACATACAAGGCAAAGTTGTTCTCCAGCACTTTTGCAGTTGTTATCGCACTACCCGATACCGCCACCGACTGGTTGTCCATAGCTATATCCAGGTGCACATGCAGTACATCATACTTTTCCTCCTCTGGCGATGCAACGGTTGCTTTCGCCATTTGCCTGTGTTCTTTCAGCTTGCCCTGGGCACAACCATCAGCACCAGTCAAATATTGGGCATAGGCAGGAATAGAGACAAACAATACACAGGCTATCAGCACAAATCTCATAGCTATAAAGTTACCGATAATAGCCCGTTCAAAATCACCCTAAAAGGGGTACGCAGGATATGAGGTATATTGCGTAAATTTATCATAATTACAGCACCCAAAAATACCGTTATGAAAATACAGCCAACCGGAAAAACAGGTTTTATTTGTAAGTCATTATTATGGTCGCTGCTGCTGTATGTAGGTGCGGCATCTGTATTCAACTGGCATGATGTACAATCAGTGTTCAGCAGCCGGAGCAATGAGCCAGTGGTTACGGCTAGCAATACCTCTTACAACCTCCATTCTATAAAGATATCTGCTGATAGCCTGCACAGGCGTATACATATTGCAGATGGCATTATTCGCTACCTGCGCGTGCTTTTGCCTTAATTACGGGTATAGTGTATTAATGAATTGTTGCGTCCAGGTATCTATGGACTCGCGGTTGCGGATGAGATTTGGTTGAAAATTCTGAAACTGGCCGATGAGTTGTCTTTGCCTGTCCAGCCTGTCTTTCAGCTTCCTTTTATGAGCACCTGTGGCTGTGTCTAATGCCGCCTGATTAGCTTGAATAAAGGAGTTCATACCATCCGACACATCTTTGAATAATATCTTTGCAGCACTTGCATTGCCTTCATTCAGGTACGAGGTAAGTTGCCGTACTTTCGACTGGAATAATATTCTCGGGTCTGGCTGTGGCGGATAGGTGCTATCTTCCTGCGCCTGCATACACAATGGCGCTAACAGTAACAGCAGGACGTATATGATATATTTCATGAGGCGGCTTTGTATAAAGATACAAAGCCGCCTCCATTTTATCAGTCATTTATCTGGGCCTCTTCACCATACATCTGCGGCCTGTATTTCAGCGAGGGAGATTTGATAAGCGGCCCCATATTGAATTGCTGCCATTTTTCATCCACGCTTCGTATAGTAGTGTCATCAGCAGCTATGATGTTTGGCCAGGGACGTTCAAAGCCATCGAGTGCTTTAGTTTTACGTGTACCGTCCAATCCAATGATATTCCTGTCTGCACCGCCGTAAAAGTGGTCGCGCTTTGGGTCGAGGTTGTTACAGAACCGCCATAGCGTATCGGCAATATCATCTACATGTACAGTATGCTCTACGTACAATATCATTTTAATACCCGCCAATTCATCTCTTTTGCACAGTTCGCGGTGCAGTTCTTCCACATGCCCCTTCCTATCTTTCTCTACAGAAACAAAGAGAACAGGCAATTGCATATCGCGGGCAAGGGTGTCGTTTATGCCGGTAATTTCAGAAAATGTATCGCGTATCGCCTGTACCGAAAAGTCTTTGTGCAGGGTAAACGGCTGCCTGGGTGAGTTTATCTCTTCTTCCCATTTCTTTGTCCCATCTATACACATCTTACCGCCAAAACCCAGCTTGCTGCAACTATGGTCCAGCACATCCATAGGCCCCTGGCTGAAGTAGATGTCTGATGCTGCATCCAGGTTGTTGAATACATATTGTGCCAGTGTTTTGTAATCGCTGATGTTCACTTTGTCATCGGTTATTACCAATATTTTGTTGAACATCATCTGGCCGGCACCCCACATGGCATTCATAACTTTCTGTCCCTGTCCCGCATACTCTTTGTGTATAGATGTAATGACCAGGTTGTGAAAAACACCCTCAACCGGCATATTCATATCCGCTATTTCGGGCACCATCGTCATTTTGATGGGTGCAAGGAAAATACGTTCAGTAGCCTTGCCCAGCCACGCATCTTCCTGTGGTGGTATACCTACTATTGTTGCGGGATACACCGGATCCTTCTTATGCGTAATAGCCGTAACGTGAAAACGCGGATAAAAATCGGGCAGTGAATAATAGCCGGTATGATCGCCGAAGGGGCCTTCCCATATCAGTTCTTCATTCGGGTCCACATACCCTTCTATGATGAAATCCGCATCAGCAGGCACTTCTATGTCAGGTTGTGTTATACATTTCACCAGTTCTACCCGCTTCTTGCGCAGGAAGCCAGCCAGCATGTATTCATCCACGTTTTCAGGTAGTGGTGCAGTGGCAGAATATGTATATACCGGGTCGCCACCTATGGCCACGGCTACGGGCATGAGTTTGCCCAGCTTTTTGTATTCGTTGAAGTGCCTGGCAGATACCTTATGCTTATGCCAGTGCATACCCGTCATAGTAGGGGTAAACACCTGCATTCGGTACATACCAATATTACGAATGCCATTGTTCGGGTCTTTGGTATGTATGGATGGGAGCGTGATGAAACGGCCGCCGTCCTTAGGCCAGCATTTGAGTATAGGCAGCTTCGATAAATCAGGTTCAGGCATCACCACTTCCTGGCAGGCACCACGGCCACTCACTACTTTCGGCATCCACGATGCGAACTTGCCCAGTTGCGGCAGCATGGCCAGTTTGTCCAGCAGCCCCTTCTTAGGGCCGGTCATCATTTTGAAGAGATTCTCTATTTCCCCGGCTATCTCGTCCAGATGATTAACGCCCAAGGCAATACACATACGCTTTTCGCTGCCCATACTATTGATGAGCAGGGGGAAATCCGTACCTGTATTCTCGAATAATAAAGCCTTGTTCCTGTCCGGTGTTTTAGATACCCTGTCTGTTATTTCAGCAATCTCCAGCACGGGGTCAACAAATGTGCTGATACGTACTAATTCGCCTTCTGCTTC
Organism: Flavipsychrobacter sp.; assembly: GCA_036568285.1. Classification (GTDB taxonomy): domain Bacteria; phylum Bacteroidota; class Bacteroidia; order Chitinophagales; family Chitinophagaceae; genus UBA5543. Next base: position 9,754 of record DATCSV010000167.1, read on the forward strand.
CAGCTTATCTATAAACGCTTGTAATGATTTGTATGCCATAATTCTTTATCCGCCGGTTGTAAAGTTAGCACAGTAGCAGGTAATGAGGTCAAATAGGCATATAGGGTATATTAATAGTAATTTTACCCCTGTATTCATGAATACAAGGCGCCGACATATTGCAAAACTATTAAGTGTATCAGCCATAATACTGCTATGCATTGTTGCAGGCAGGTTTATCTGGTCGGCTACGGCAGTGTTATACGAAAATACGGCCAACAAGCACTTGCAGACCGAACGTTATCTATCAAGAAAAAACAACCCCCTGAATATGGCTGCGGTAGACTCGTGTGCTTACCTGCTGCAAACCGGCGACCTGCTGGTGAGGCGGGGAGATGATATGACCAGCTATATGCTGTCGCAACTGAATACAGAAGACAAAACCTACTCGCACTGCGGCATAGTAGTGATAGAAGACGGCTACCCATATGTGTACCACAGCATAGGCGGCGAGGATAACCCCGACCAAATACTCAGGCGTGACTCCGCACATTACTGGTGTTCGCCCGCTAACAATCATGCTTTTGCGGCCTACAGGTATGGCATGGCAGATAGTGTGAAACTAAAACTGGTGCAGGCCGTACGTAGCTTTTACGACGAAAAGCGCATGTTCGACATGAGCTTCGACCTGCGGACTGACGACAGGTTGTATTGCTCAGAAATGATATATAAGGCTATTTGCCAGGCTACCGGTGAGGATAGCTATATACAATTATCCAACAATTACGGCAGAATGTTTGTTGGAGTGGATAACCTGTATCTTAACAACTGTGCAGCGCCCATTTGCCGGATTAGATTTAAGTAATACCTTTGTTAACCGCAATAAAATAATATGATGTACAGGAAATTGACAGTGATTTTTGCAGCTATACTCATGATGGGCGTAGCGGCTTGTAACAAGAATAACCCTGAAGCTGTAGCAAAACAGTTCCTGAGTGGCTTCTACCATATGGAATATGAAAAAGCCAGGCAGGTATCTACAGAAGAGACTGTGCAGTTGGTGAACCTGATGGAGCAATTTGCCATTCAGTATCCCGACTCCGTAAAGCAGAACGCCAGAAATAAAAAGATTGAAATACTGGAAGTAAAAGAAGATGGTGACAATGCAGTAGCTGTGTATACTGTATCTGACGAACCCGGTGTGCAGCAGAAGTTGAAACTGGTAAAACAGAACGGAAAATGGCTGGTAAGCCACTCCAAACAAGATAATATTGAAGGCGAAGAAGACGAACCTACCGAAATGGACGATCCGGCCGCCACAGAACAGGATGCTGTACCGGCGAGCTAAGAAGCCCGGTAAAAGATAAATTTCACGGAGGCTGCCAAATACGGCAGCCTTTTTTTACTTTTAAAAAATGGCGTTGAACTACATCTGGGTCGCATTTTTTTTAATCGGCTTTACAGTGGCCGTTATTACGGCTATCCTTACAGGCGACAGCGGCA
>DATCSV010000168.1:0-3338 GCA_036568285.1 Flavipsychrobacter sp.
GTGCAGGGTGGGCGGAAGTGCGGCTGTGGTAAGATGGGATGCATGGAGCGGTACTGCTCGGCCACGGGCATAGTGGTGACCGCCAACGAATGGCTGGAGCAAAGAACAGGTGCATCAGTACTCAGGAATATTAAGGAGCCCTTGACCGCAAAACATATACACGAAGCCGCAGACGCCGGCGATCAACTGGCGGTGGAAATATTTGAATACACGGGTATGATACTGGGGCAGGCATTGGCCAACGCTGTTGCCATCACATCTCCGCAGGCGATTATATTATTTGGCGGGTTGGCTAAGTCGGGCGATGTGCTGTATGAGCCTACGCGGAAGCATATGAATGAAAACCTGTTGAGTGTGTTCAGGAATACGGTAGAAATTATCCCTTCAGCCCTGCCGGATGCAGATGCTGCAATACTGGGGGCGAGTGCCCTGGCATGGTAAAAAAAGCCGCCCCGGCAAAAGCCGGGACGGATAAAACACACACCATACTAAAAAACACTCTTCACAGATCTATCTCCATTTATCATTTGAGCTCCGGCCCCTGTTGGCAGGAGCGCTACGTTGCATATTTCCCGATGGCCTTGCGGCACGTTGTGCCGGTTCTGACCTTTGTGGCGCCGAACGTTGCATGCTCCTTTGCGGGGTTGCACGTTGTACAGGTTCCGACCTTTGGGGTGCAGACCTCTGCATGCTTCGCTGCGGTGCAGCCTGCCGTTGAGGTTGCGGCCTGGCACGCTCCACACTTCGGTTGTTGTACTGCGGCCTCTGGCGTTGCACTTCATTGTTCCTTTCTGCAGGTTGCTGCCTGGTGGGCTGGCTACGCTGCTGCCATGCCTCCTGCCTGCGTTCTGTTATACGCTCCTGCTGCTGTGGAGTCGCATTGCCACGGGCAGACGGCCTGTTATATTCTCTTGACCGGACTTCATTGCTACGGGCTGCACTATTATGCTCCACGGCGGCAGCTCTGTCGGGCCGGTCATTCCTTACCGAATTGTCAATAGTCCTCGGGCTGTTTCCCCTACGCTCATTTACACTGGCGTAACGCTCAGGACGTTCATTGTTCCTGCGCTCCACATTGGGGCGGTACACATTCAGGCTGTTGCCACGTACCTGCGACCTGCCGGGGCCATTGCTGGTACGCACACCATAAGTCGTTACACGCTGGCCGGTAGCCCTTTGTATCTCCTGGCTGCGGGGGCCGTATACATAGCGTTGATTGTTGTTGATGTACGTATTATTGATAATAGTGGTATTGTTGATATAAGTATTATTATACCTCGGCCCACGCCAGTGATTGTGAAAGCTCCTGCTGTATATATGTCTTTGTGGTACAAATACCCACCAGTCTGGCCCGCAGTTGTACGAACCGATAGCTACATTGACACTTACACCCGGTGCTATAGGCGCCCAGCCATAGTGGCCGCCGCCATTGCGCCAGCTTACCCATGCCGGTCCCCAGGTGGTACCCGGTACCCATATCCAGCCATAATATTCATCATAGGTCCAGTTGCCATAGTGGAATGGCGCCCAGCCCCAGTCGTAGTTCGATACCCATGTATTACCATACTCTGTCATCACCCAGTGCCCGTTGCTGTAATAGGGACGGAAATCCCTGCCTACATTCGGCACCCAGCAATAACCATATTGCGGATAGTCGACCCATTGACCGTATGGTTGCAGGCTATTATAAAACATCTGGAACGATACGGATACACCCGGTTGCGCCTGTGCCTTTTTTGCCGGGGCGCCCAATACGAGCAACGCTGTAACCAGCACCGCAACCCCCGATAATTTTAATAACCTGCTCATAACTCTAAATTGATTGGTTCGTACTAACCTAAACCAAAATCAGTTCCATCTTGTCACAAAAGACTGTTAAACAGGCCGTTTAAGATTATTTTCACATTTACGGGGGCTAAGGCTCGTACGTGATGCGATAGATAGCATTGGCAAAATCATCGCTCACCAGCAAGGAACCATCGGGCAGTTGCAACACATCTACAGGGCGGCCCCAGGCTTCGCCATTTTTCAGCCAGCCTTCGGCAAACGGAGTATAGCTTACCGCCTTATTGCCATCCAGTTTTACCAGGGTTACCCTATAGCCAATAGGCTCAGTCCTGTTCCACGAGCCGTGCTCTGCTATGAAGATCTGGTTCTTGTATTCAGCAGGGAACATGTTGCCTGTATAGAATGTCGTTCCCAACGCAGCCGTATGTGGTGCCAGTTTCTGCACTGGCGCGATAAAGCTGTCGCATGGGTGGCCATTGCCGTATTCCGGGTCTGGTATATCGCCGGCGTGGCAATAAGGATAACCGAAGTGCATACCTGGTTGAGGTGCCCGGTTCAATTCATCTGCGGGCACATTGTCACCCATATTGTCGCGACCGTTTTCTGTAAACCACAATTCCCCGGTTTGCGGGTGCCAGGCGAAGCCTACCGTATTACGTATGCCATGGGCATATACTTCAAAGTCGCTGCCATTTGCATTCATGCGGGTGATGGAGGCATAGCGAGGGTCTTTTTCAGCATCATTGCAGATATTGCAGGGAGCGCCTACAGGTACGTACAATTTCCCATCGGGGCCAAAGTCTATAAATTTCCAGCCGTGGTGTTTGTCGTCAGGATAGTTGTCGCTGACAAGTATCTTCTCCGGTGGGTTAGCCAGGTTGTCTTCTATATTATCGAAGCGCCATATTTTGTCTACCTCTGCAACATAAAGGGCACCGTCTTTAAAGGCCACGCCATTAGGCATATTCAATCCGGACGCTATTGTATATTTTTTATCAGCCTTACCATCGTCATTTTCATCTACCAGCGCATAGACCTTATCTTCCTTCCTGTTGCCTACAAATACGGTTCCGTTGTAGCCCAGTGCCATAGAGCGGGCGTTTTCTACATTTGCCCATAATCTCACTTTGAAGCCTGCAGGAACTGTAATGTCAGATATGATGGGTTCATCTACCTTTTTCAGGTCCTTGTTTTTGCACCCCATTACCGGTGCTGCCAGGGATGCAACCAATATCATCGTAATAACAGATTGTTTGTTCATAGTTAACATATCCTACTTTTTAATGTAACATCTATACGCCTGAAATGTTGATTCGGCGCATGTTTCGCATTGAAATTAAGCAAAAAACGTTTGTTAACCGATTGTGAACCGCTTGCAAATCGGGCGTTAACAGGTGGCGAAAATTTCTCTACAGCCGCGTGCCGCCGCATCTTTGTATCACAATAGCAAACAAACACAAACCACCGCCGATGGCGGGGCAAGCAAAATCAAACAAACAAACCAACTAAAAAAACAAACAAAATGAAAAAGATCATCGCAATCGCAGCCT
>DATCSV010000169.1:0-4887 GCA_036568285.1 Flavipsychrobacter sp.
GTATAATAATTCTGGTACACATCGTTACGTACGCGAAAGCGCACCTGCTCCAGCAAGTGGTCTACGTCCAGCATCTGTACGCCTGAGGTAAAAAATATTTTTTTACCCCTGCGTATCACTTCTTCTGTACCGTGGTTATATACGTGTCTTAGTAACGGTGGTAATGACATTAAAAGGCCTGCAGTTTTGAAAAAAGCAACATCAAATATACAGAAAAAGCGCCGGTAAACGGCGCTTTCCATTAATTAAATGTCTGTTAAGGTGCTTTATTACATGAACATGTTGAAAATAAAATATATCAACGCCGCTCCCAGCGCACTTACGGGAATCGTCAGTATCCATGCCCAAAGCAGGTTGATGGTTACACCCCAGCGTACGGCAGACAGGCGTTTGGTAGCGCCCACGCCTATAATGGCACCTGTGATGGTATGCGTTGTACTCACAGGTATTTTCAGATTCTCTGTCAGGAAGAGCGTTACCGCTCCGGCGGTTTCTGCGGCCACACCTTCAAACGGTGTTACCTTAGTGATGCGGGTACCCATCGTCTTAATTATTTTCCATCCACCACTCAGTGTACCGAGGGATATGGCGCTGTAACATGCCAGCGGAACCCATACCGGCATCTGCTCAAATGATTCGATCTGTCCGCCTGTAATTAAGGCTGCGGTGATGATACCCATTACTTTCTGCGCATCGTTACCACCATGGCCTATGCTGAATACAGCGGAGGAAACCAGCTGCATACGCTTGAACCATACCTGCGACTTGGCAACGTTCAGGCTGCTGAGGAACAGGGTGAATGTACTCATAATGAACAGCACCATGGCCATCAGGAGCCACTTGAAGTTGTGCCCGTAAAACACGCCCAACCAAAACCTGTTGCTATGGCCCATCTCATATACCGACTGTACTACTATCGGTTCGTCATTACGGATAATGTGCAGCGTAATGGGTTCACTATTGTGGTAGTTATCAAAAGCGTTGCCGAGCTCTTTAGGTTCATTAACCGGTATAGCACCTACAGCGGTGATCACATCGCCCTTTTTCACCTTCATATGGTAGGCGGGAGACTTGAAGCCTACATCTTTTATACCTACGCCGGTAGCAGCATCCTCCGTTTTCAGGCCGAGGAGCTTAGGTGTTTCCGTCACCAATACATTGGCTAACACTATACCCATCACTACCATTACACCTATAGATACAAGCTTGGGCAGAATACCCTTACGGAAAGAGTTAATAAACCATAAGGAGATGATAAATGCCATGATCATACCCACCAGCGGCGCCAATACGATAAAGCTTACGGTTTTAATTACCGGCTCCGGGTTTACAGAGTTGAATCCTGCGTGTGCTATTGCTGCACCCGCAAAGCCGCCTATCAGTGTATGCGAAGAACTGGAAGGGATACCGTACCACCAGGTGAGCAGGTTCCACGAAATAGCAGCCAGCAAGCCTGAAATAATTACCGGAAGCGTGATAAATTCTTCTTTTACAGTCTTGGCTATTGTGTGTGCTACGCCATGGTCTTTAAATATAAAGAAGGCTACAAAGTTGAAAAAGGCAGCCCATGCCACTGCCTGGAAGGGAGTAAGCACCTTGGTTGACACCACTGTCGCTATCGAGTTGGCAGCATCATGAAACCCATTGATATAATCAAATATGAGTGCAAGTGCTATTATTACTATCAGAAAGACTGTCATAACAATGGTTCGTCTGTTGTGTTTTTACCTATGCGTATTTGATAATAATTGATTCGATAACGTTGGCGGCATCCTCACATTTATCAGTCACTATTTCCAGCATCTGGTACAGGTCTTTCATTTTAATGATTTCAACAGGCGGAATGTTGGATGAGAAAAGGCGCAACATACCATTGTCCAGTAGGTCGTCACCTTCGTTCTCCAGGCTGTTGATGCTTACGCATACCTCGGTAATGGCACGCAGGTCGCGCATATTGCGTAGTTCAAATATTCCTTTGTGCAGGGCTGTTACCGCCTTTGAGATGATATTGGCAAACTCACGTGTAGTGTCATCGATATCCTCGATATTATAGTTCATCATACGCTTGGCAGCGCCCCATGTATAGTCGGCTATGTCATCCAGCGCGGTAGCCAGGTAGTGGATATCTTCCCGGTCGAAAGGTGTAATGAAATTACTACCCAGCTCGATGAATATCTTGTGGGTCACTTCGTCGTTCTTATGCTCCCACTCTTCCAGACCCTTCAGCAGCTCACGCCTTCTCGTCAGGTCTTTTTCATTGACAGCGGTTGTAAAAACTCCTGACATTTCCTTCAGGTTATTGGCTACTTCTTCGAACAAAGTATAGAAAACTTTGTCTTTGGGCATGAACATCTTAACAAAAGAACCTAATCCCATATTATTTTAGTTTTTGTGCGAAAAACACGGCGCAAAAGTATTTTAGTTAATCAGGCAGAACTAACAGGTTATGTAAACTTAATAATTTGATAACCTTTAGCCACAACATATTTCACAATTACTTTATACCGGCTTCTTTTTAAGTTTAAAATTTATTTGCAAATGTAATATTTACCTGAAGTTAACCTGCGCCTGTATTCTTAATAAATTCCCCTGTTGAAAGTTATTCTGCTTAGTAAAATCCTCGTATCTCCTGGAAGATATGGTGTACATCACTACCAGTTCGAAGGCTTCAATCGGCTCCCACTCCACACCCAGTTCCAGTTCATTTACCTTGTAGCTACGGGCGTCCAGCTCATGTTTCTTACCGCCTTCGTAGTATTGTATGCGGGTAAAAGGATATATCAGCATATTACCGGCATGTATCATATAGCTCAAAGTAGCATATCCACCGCCCAGGTTCCGCACCTCTATGCTGTCGGTTGCTTTATTAAATTCAGGGCCCCGGCCTATGTTATATTCAGCCTGTATACCAAAGGGGCGTGGGTATAATATAAAAGAAGCTGCAACACGCTGGTCTATATAGTTCATATCCTCCTGGTACTTTACCCCTTTACTCAGGTTGTTTTTCGGTAGTTCATACTGCCCTGTATAGGCTTGTATGCCGGGCTCTATTATCTGGCTGCCTATCACAAACGGGTAGCTAAGCCGTGCCGCATAGTGCGGGTCGTTGTTCAATTCAGGGCTGTTGGCGGTCTGACCTGCATAAGCGCCTATACCAAATACACCATAGTCGCCCGAACCTTTAAAACCTTCCCTCACCAGCATACTGAAACGCTCCCTTACTTTCTTGGGCGCCCAGTAGAAGAATACGCCAATATCACGCTCGTTTTTCAGTGCACTGTTGGTACCATCTGCACGGTCCAGCGGAAGGCGGTTCTGGCTCGATTGCATATTCTCAAAGCCATAAGGCACTTTACTCTGGCCAAACCTCAGCCTGAATTCATTCCTCTTGTCCAGTCCTACATCAAAATAGGCGTCCCTTATCTGGGCTATCTGCAGGTTGTCGCCTATAGAGCTGGCAAAGTCGGGCTGGATGTAGAAGTACACGCGGGGGTGCACCTGCCCGTAGAATATCACTCGTATCCGCCTGAAGAAGAAACCACCGTTTCCACCCCAACTTTTATCACATTGGTCACAACCAAGGTCAGGGTTAGTTTCCAGCAAGCGGTTGTAACGCACCTGGGCATAACCCCTGATGTTGATCCTGTCGAACCATTTTTTAGCAGGTTGAGGCTGTTCTGCTTCCTGCTGCGCATCAATTGTTGAGGGGGTGGGTGTTCCGCCCGGGTTTTGGGCGTTTATCGTTGTGGTAGTAAGGCTAAGTGCAATTCCTAGAGTAATAATCTTTGCCGTTCGCATTTGAGTAATTTGCGTGCAAAGCTAAATCGGTAACATTACCCTAACAATATAATAAACCAAAGTTAACGATTTGGTAATATTGGGGTTAAAGTAGTTTTGTATGCGTGATAATTGCAAAAAACTTCTATAACCTATTGAGCATGACGCACATTACGTTGTCTGGGAAATATAGTTGGAAGAGATAAAACCGGGTGATTTTGCTTGGCACGGCCTACCCTAACCTCACCCTTGGGTCTATCCTGGCATACAGGAGATCGGTAAGCAGGTTGATGATAATAAACATAAAAGCAGTGAGCAGTACGGAGCCCATCACCACAGGGAAGTCGAATTTATCTAAAGCGTCTACTGTTATCTTGCCAATGCCCTTCCACCCGAAGATATATTCAATGAAGAACGACCCGGCCAGCAATTCTGCCAGCCATCCTGTTACAGCGGTCACTACAGGATTTAAAGCGTTGGGCAATGCATGCCGCCACACCACTTTGGCTGTTGACAGGCCTTTGGCATAGGCCGTGCGGATATAGTCCTGCGACAATACATCGAGCATAGCACTGCGGGTAAGCTGTGTGATAATGGCCAGGGGGCGAATGCCCAAGGCTATAGCGGGCAGTACCAAATTTTGCAATGCCAACCGTCGTCCGCCGAAGGCATCGTACTCCCACAGGCTGCCTGTCATATTCAGCCCGGTGATGTGGTGCAGCAGGTAGCCAAATACATAAGCGATGATCAGCCCGGCAAAAAATGAGGGCATGGATATACCCGCTACACTGGCCGCTATAGATGCAGTATCCATCCAGGTGTCTTTTTTGAGTGCTGCTACAATGCCCAGCGCTATGCCGAATATAGTAGCAATGAGCATAGCAGAGAGTGCTAATATCAGCGTGCCCGGCAGGGCATCGGCCAGCGTGGCGGTCACTTCTTTCTTGCTGCTATATGAGCGCCCCATGTAAGGCCATTTGATGGCTATTGTCTTTTCGCCTATCGGCAGGATTTTGACAAAGCTGTATTTCTCCTGCTCGGCAATGCGGTGATAACCTATCGGTGAAATATCGTTGAGGTACAATAAATATCGAGTGAACAGCGGCTTGT
>DATCSV010000170.1:0-3438 GCA_036568285.1 Flavipsychrobacter sp.
TAGAAGAAGTATTGGGCAAGCCCAAGTTCATCAACGACCTCTATGTCAAAGGCAATCCTCCGGGTGTAGCCGTAGGCCTCGCGTGGACATCAGTTGGTGGTGATATATTATTTATTGAATCTGTCCTATCAAAAGGCAGCGGCAAGCTGGAACTTACGGGTAACCTGGGCAATGTAATGAAGGAAAGTGCCTCAACTGCACTCTCCTACCTTAAGGCCCATGCCGCAGAATACAATATTGACGCTGACAAATTTGACAAACACAACCTGCACATACACGTGCCTGAGGGCGCCGTGCCCAAAGACGGGCCCAGTGCCGGTATTACCATGCTCAGCGCACTGGCATCTGCATATACAGGCCGCAGACTCAGGTCTTACCTGGCTATGACGGGCGAGATAACCCTGCGCGGACAAGTACTGCCTGTAGGAGGTATTAAAGAAAAAATACTGGCCGCTAAAAGGGCAGGTATAAAAGAAATCATACTCTGCGCGCAAAACAGGAAAGATGTAGAAGAGATCAACAAGGCATATATCAAAGGGGTGACCTTCCACTATGTTTCAGAAATGAGTGAAGTGCTGGAACTGGCCTTACTGAAACGTTAGTTATATGAAATTTGAAGACTATAACATCTCATCCGAGATAAAACGCAGCCTGGCAGAACTGAACTTCAGGCGCCCTACAGATATCCAGTTTAAAGCTATACCCAGTATACTTAAAAGGGATGATGTCATGGCTATCGCACAAACGGGTACGGGCAAAACCGCTGCGTTTGCCATACCTGTATTGCACAGGCTGCAAATGCGCGGCCCTAACAAAACCAAAGGACGGGTGAGTTGCCTGGTGATGGTACCCACACGTGAACTGGCGATACAAATAGCGGATGTGTTTAAACAAATAGCCAAACATACCCGCCTGCAGATATTAGGTTTATTTGGAGGTGTAGAGCAGGATGCGCAGGTAAAAAGACTGGATAAAGGAATAGATGTGCTGGTAGCTACGCCGGGTCGTATGTTCGACCTCGTGCACCAAAAACATCTCGACCTCAGCAAAGTAGACATCCTGGTACTGGACGAAGCTGACCACATGCTGGCCTTAGGCTTTTTCAAAGACATACAGGACGTATTGAAGCATTTGCCACCCCAACATCAAACATTATTTTTCTCGGCTACCATCAACAAGGATATTAAGGACCTCGCATACAGCGTGGTGAAAAATCCTATACGCATACAAATATCACCCAAAGACCCTGTATCCAAAAACATAACGCATTCTGTAGCGTTTGTAGAGATGGACGACAAGCGTTTCTTCCTCGAACGGCTGATCCGTGAGTTTCCGGGTAAAAAAATACTCGTATTTGTACGCACCAAAGTACGCGCAGAGCGTGTGGCTGCCGCCATGGCCCGGATAGATATAGAGACCCTGCTGATGCACGGCGGCAAAGAACAGGATGACAGGCTGGCGGTAATGCAGGAGTTTAAAAAAGGCGATGTTAAAGTATTGATAACCACAGATGTGAACGCCCGGGGGATTGACATACCCGATGTAGATTATGTGGTGAACTACGACCTGCCCGATGTAGCAGAAAATTATGTACACCGCATAGGGCGTACCGGCAGGGGTGTAAACAAAGGCCATGCAGTATCATTTTGCAGCACAGAAGAGAAGCCAATGCTTGCAGAAATAACGACATTTATTGGCAAAGAGATCTCTGAAATGAAAATTAATCCGGCAGACTATTCTGAAACCATTGCCTTATCGCAGGATATACCGAATACTAACTGGCAATCGTTATTGGAAGAAGACGAAAAAAACAGCCAGGGGAAGCCAAAAAAGAAAAAAAGGTAGCATAATTTCCACAACTTTTGTGCTTATTGTGTGTTATTACACAGTTTTTATCTATTACCCTATGGCATTTATCATATTTAATATTTTCCCGGAGTTGTATATTTGACTGACTTGTATCCCTTGTCAACTTAATTATAGGATAAAAATACAATATTTCAACCGCTGATGAACCGTTTCAGTATAAGGGACGTTGAGAACCTGACAGGCATTAAGGCCCATACACTGCGCATTTGGGAGCAGAGGTACGGTATTGTTGTACCTCAACGCACGGATACTAATATCAGGTATTACAGCTCCGAAGATCTAAAACAGATATTGAAAATAGTATTGCTCAACCAGCAGGGCTACAAGATATCGCGCATCAGAAAAATGTCGGAAGAAGAAGCCAACAAACTGCTTAGCCAGGCTTCAGACGCAGAATTTCAGTACAATATCCTTATCAACGACCTGCTGGAGGCAACTATCGATATGGACACCTACCGGTTTGAAATGCTGCTGAATACATATATTAAAAATAATGGCATAGAGCAGACTGTGGAACACTTGTTATTTGGCTTCCTCGAAAAAGTAGGTGTTTTGTGGATGTCTGACCACATTATGCCCGCACACGAGCACCTGGTGTCCAACATCATAGTACGTAAACTCCACACAGCCATTGAAAAACTGATATTACAGCCTCAAACGGGCCAAACCAGGTACCTCTTATTCCTTCCACAAGCTGAAAATCACGAAACCGGCCTCCTTTATATACAGTATTTCCTACTGAGACAAGGCAGAAACGTGGTATACCTTGGCTCGGACACGCCGATGGACCAGGTCACGCATGTATCCAAAGAACTGAATATCAAACACTTGTACACACATATTACCGCCGGTGCAGGAGATTTTGATATAAGCCGCTACCTCAAAAAACTGGCTGAGCAACACCCCGATTGTACTATTATGGTATCCGGTCTCGTTGTTCAACGTCGCAGGCTGATGGATACACCTCCGAATGTTGTATTACTGCATTCACTTGCCGAAGCAAAGGCACATCTGTATAAAACTCTGTAAATCAATTTATTTATAATTTTAGATTAATATTTATATTTAGCGTACATTCGTGTAGCATAAATATCACCTGAGTTTTGTTTAACATTTTTTTATAAGAGTATAAACAAGATTAACTCCTCTCTTGGTACGGTTGTTTTACCTTTATCTTACAAAACTTCAACATTATGACTACGACAGACTTCAACGACGTACTTGCCACACAAAGTGACTTCTTGAGGCCATACGCGCATTCTTTAACACACGATGCTGAAGAGGCCCAGGATTTATTTCAGGAAACTATGCTACGTGCACTGATGAACAGGAGCAAGTACAAGATAGGGACTAACCTAAAGGCATGGCTTTATACTATTATGCGCAACATTTTTATTAATAATTACAGGAAAAACAAGCGATTTACTAAGGTAAGCAGCTCCGTACCCGAAGATATCGTGATGTACAACGTGGACAGGAAAGCACGGAACGATGGCTGGAGCAACGTTAGGGTGCAGGAGATCCAGACCCAGGTAGAAACACTGCCACAAGCTTTCCGCCAGTGCTTCG
>DATCSV010000171.1:0-4790 GCA_036568285.1 Flavipsychrobacter sp.
CTGGATGTTTGGCTGCGATATCTGCCAGGACGTTTGCCCCTGGAACCGTTTCTCCAAACCCAATGCAGAGCCACATTTCACTCCCATTGCCGAGATACTCAATCTATCCCTCGGCGAATGGGAAGCCATGACGGAGGAAACATTCCGCAAAACGTTTAAGAATTCACCATTGGCCCGTGCTAAGTGGAAAGGGATACAGCGGAATATTAAGGCCATAAAAGGCAATACATCCTAATGTCCTATGGCACCTTACTTAGTAGGCCTTTAGCCGGCCCGTGGCAGTATCCAGTGCAGACTTTAGCTTGTCGATAGCTCCCCTTACAGCGTGGATCTGTGTGTCACCATGCTCCGTTACAGCAATGGGTTTCATGCCTTCCAGACGTGCCTCCAGCATACACCTCTTGTCATTCTGCCCGGGTTTATGGCTGTTTTCATCTGTCAGGTGTACCTCCACACGCGATATTTGTTCATTAAATCTTTTTAAAGATGTAGCAACCAGTTCTTCTACCGACTGGCTCAACGCTTCGCTACCTGTTATATTATTGTCTGTGTTCAATAGAATATCCATAACTGTCTGTTTTTGATTATGTGGTGTTCATGAAGCGGCAAAATCAAAAGCGGTATATTGCTGCGAGCCCTGTATCTGACGGAGCTTCCCCCTGCGGTACGATGATAACACTACCTCCTTTTTCCATTACCAGTTCTCCTATGTCATCTGCCAGGTCGTCAATTCCGTCCTGTTGTATGTTTTTTGTGTCAATCGCCCCGGTGGTGCGGTCGGTGATCTTTCCGGCAATGTTGTGCCCTTCTTCTGCCAGTAGGATGTTTACCCTGCCCGCTGCCGCTGCTATTGCTATCTCCTTAGCCTTATCACTACCTTTTTCATTGGCCTTCGCAGTTTTGAAATCCTCTGATAAATTTTTTATCTTCTCTGTGTAGGCCGGTTCCACTGTTGCCCATGCGCGTTTCGCTAACTCCTCTGTTGACAATGAATCCGGATTTACCGTAATGCCTTTTTCAGCCAGGTTGGGATTCTTATTTATTTCATGAAAAAGATGATGGTGCTCCGGCAGAGCGGCGAGGATCAGCGGCAGGCCTGATGGCTTTGAAATATGTTCATAAACAGTGTCGGCTACTACACGAAAGAACCGCTCAGCATCCTTGTCCACTTCGTCTTTTTTGCCCCCGTGGCCGTGATGCATTGCCGGTTGTTGAGCCCCTGCACCACCATACGCCGCCGCTGTCAAATGTTCTTCTGTCAATTCCTTTCCGAGCGCTTCCTCTATTGTCTTCGGCACGCCTTCAGGAATTTTTATTTCTGAGAGCGCATGCCTGTTCCCCTCAAACAACTTGATGTGATGGCGGCTTAATCCCAGTACCTGGTACCTGTCTGCCGATTGCAGGTACCTGCGCAAAGGCTTGGTATGGAAGCTGTCGGCTGTAACTATTAACTGCGATACTCCCAGCGGCAAGCCATAAGCCCTGAAAATACCTTTCGAGCTAAACAGTGCCAGGCCATCCGGTGTGTGATTCCAGAATTCCTTGTCTGTGATGAGCGCCGCAAGTGGTTCTATCAGGATGTTCGCTTCATTTTCATCGTATTGTCCGGCTAGTTTTGCCTCCAGTTCTTTTACCAGGTTTTTAAACGCAATAGGATCCTGCTGATTTTCCGGATGGCTGCGATGTGTTGGAATATAGACAGACAGGCAAGGTTGATTGCGTACAGATAAAAGTTCTTGCAGTGCCGTATTTGTTATCGGTTTCATTGTTACAGTCTTTTTGTGAATCATTTCTCTATTAATTACACATCAGTACGCTAATTGTTCGATTTTCACGAGTAGCCCGGCGTTAAAAACGTGAATAACGATTTCTGATTATATATTCCGGTGCAGACCAGGCTCAGTAGGATATGGTATAAAACCAGCCCAACTACAACTCGTGGTGGGAGAAATACAACCTAACGGCCGCCAGGTTCCAGGCTGAGTATAATGCTATGCTAAAGAACGGCTACCTCACACGCTGCATAGCAGGCTATAGCCAGGGTGGAGTGGCAAGGTTCGAAGGTATCTGGTCGAAATAGAAGAAAAACCAGTGTTGCTCTGCTACAGGCGGACGCTCAATGAGGTCCGCCTGTTTTTAATTACTTCTGCAATGGTTTTTTAAAGCGGTTATTATTATTGAGGTACCTGTTTGTGGCTGCTCACTGCTATCCTGTTCCATGAGTTTATTACCACTACCGACATAATGATCTGTGCTAAGGTCTCCTCAGAGAAGTGTTTCAATGCTTCATTATAGGTATTGTTCGTCAGTCCGTGTTGGCTGATCAGGGTTACTTCTTCCGTAACGGCCAGCAGCGCTTTTTCATCTTCGGTAAAAAGGTTTGTTTCTCTCCATGCATTCAGCAGGAATATCCGCTGGTGAGTTTCACCATATTTCAATGCATCCTTGGTATGCATATCAATACAGAAGGCACAGCCGTTTAGTTGCGATGCTCTTATCTTGATGAGCTCTTGTTGAATATGTGTGAGATTCGACTTGCCTGTAGTCACGGCAAGGTTGTACATGCTCTTCATTGCATCCGGCAGCAATTCGTCCATTTTTATTCTCTTTTCCATTCGTTGAAATTTTTGGAACACAAAGCTATGGACGCGCAACTGTGCGATTGCTTAAACTGGTTTAAGATTTTCGTTTTGCCCTGATTTCGCTCAGGTACTCCGGGGTGATACCCAGGTAAGAGGCCAGCAAATATTGCGGTATACGCTGCACAAACTCAGGGAACTGGCTGCTGAACGAACGGTACATTTCTTCGCGCGAAAGATCGTACAGGATTTTTATCCTGAACTGTGCGGCGGCATGCGCCCGCTGGTGCACCAGTCTGAAATATCTTTCCATAGCCGGGTACTGTTGCAACAAGGCCTCCTGCTGCTCATAGCTTATAGCCAGTACTGTAGTGTGTTCCACAGCTTGTATATAATACTCCGAGGGCCGTTGCTGATGAAAAGAAGTATAATCACCCATCCACCAGTTTTCCAATGCGAACTGGGTGGTCTGTTCCACTCCCTTGTCATTAACAAAGAACAACCGCAGCAGGCCCTTTACTATAAAATAGTTGTATTTGCATATAGCGCCTTCGGTTAGCAGGTTCTGTTTTTTCTTCAGTTCCATCACCTCGAAAAACGACAATATTTCCTTCATGTCACTTTCGCCTATATTGGCAAACTTCCGGATATGTTGTTGCAGGGTAACTGGCATGCTCTTGACATCAAAACTAGTTAATTTCTCCGGGCGCAGTCTCCCGAAAAGATGGAAAATGGCAATCTGAAAATACTATAGAATATAATTGCTGAAGATTATATTTACGCCTTAAATTTTAAAACGATATGAAAAACATTCTACTTGTTGGACTGGTGGCCTTGTTCGCCGTTTCGCTTACATCATGTGGCAAGGGCTACGATTGCCAGTGTCCTGCCGGCACAAAGCTGAAGGTATTTGCTGCAGATGAGATCAACGCAAAAGGACAGTGCGAAGACCAATCCAATGGCCGTTGTACGTACTAAATGACCTGATTCCGCAGGGTCTTCGATACGAGACCCTTGCGGAATTCAGCACAATCACTACATCTTTCCATTAACTATTTCTTCTTCCTGCGATGTGATGTCGACAATAGTATAATACGGCACCTTATTGATCAGCATCTCGTCCAGCACACTCACTAAGTTTTCATACTTACTTCTCTTGTCCGGCTTAATGATTACATGTAGCTTTCTTGCCTGTGCGCTATACTTAGCAGGTAACTTTTTTATATCGTGGTGCTTTTTAAGTATTATCGTCCTTAGCTGCTTAACATCGACAATATAAACCTTATCAGGGCTATCCAATATGCCATTGTAATAAGCATATTTATCACCAGACGTTGGTATAATGGTTATCGTGCTGGTGTCAATGTAGGAGGTTGAAGGTTCACCGGGAATCGGCGTATTCAGCACCAGCGCCTTGTCTTCCATCAGCGTAGTGGCGTATATAAAGAATGTAATCAGTATAAAAGCCAGGTCTACCATCGGCGTCAGGTCTATTCTCGGCGGTGCAGCTTTTCTGCATTTGCCTTTTTCAGGCACTTGTATCTCAGCCATAGTTCCGTATTTATTATTGAGATACAACAGGCGGGATTATCCATAGAGGTATTGGGTAGTTTGACAATGGGTTGACGAAAGCTCTCTTTTATTAACCTTTACGATTTCACTTTTATAAACTATTTTACAAACTCAAACTATCTAATGTCAAGATGTTTCCTGCTTTTGGTACTGATGTCAATCGTGACTGCTGCTATCGCGCAAAATGACACGATAAGTATTAATATGAACAAAGGTGAGATGTACGCTTTGGATTATAAAATGACATCTACTACGAATACCACACTAAGCGGTGCACAAAAGGGAAATAGTCAAAAAGTATTTATAGAATTAGAAGGCGGACTTATTTTGAGTGTAAAAGATGTATTGACTGATGGTTATCGTGTGCAGGCATACTATAATCATTTTGCAATGAAAAGCGAAACTCCTAAAGTCTCCTTCAGCTTTGATACACAGCAAACTGATACTATCGGTATAGAGGAAGATGAACTGAAATCCCGGAGGGTGTTTAGTGCGATTATGAATCACCCCTTTTATTTAACGATAAGCAAAACGGGAGCAATCGAGGAAATCGAAGGGTTGGATCAGTTGATTGAGAAAATTACTTTAGAACAACATGTAGATAAGCCCGGCAGTCAATCAGCTGCACAAATTGTAGGA
>DATCSV010000172.1:0-3544 GCA_036568285.1 Flavipsychrobacter sp.
AATTCAAATATATCTTATTAAAAACTCTGTTTTGCTAAGGTATGGGCATAAAATAACCGCAGCGCACTAAATAGTGCGCCGCGGTTTGCCGTTTACCTATGTTTACTCCTATGCTCCTGGAATAAAGCTCCTTAAAGAAGCCAATACAAATATACCTCGCCAACTGCCCCATAAAAACTGAAATGGGACGAAACGGGAAGAATATATGATGAAACAGGAATAACATATGGATATGCTCGTTATTATTTAATGACTTTGTAAGGAACAGCCACCCCGGTACGGTCCCATTCAAAGGAAACGCTGTCTTTTTTTGCGGTTATGGTGAACTTTTCCAACTCTGCTTCCAGCTTATATACAGGTACTTTTACGCGTAGTACGTTTTTACGCCTGTATTTTTCATATTCGTAAGCACCCCACTGGCCCAGTTGTTTGTTTAGTATCACTTCCCAGTATTCTGCCGAAGGAATAGTAAATAGCGTATATGTACCCGCTTTTACTTTTTTGCCGCCAAATATTGCATCTTGCTTAAATGTGATTTCTGTGGCCTCATTGGCACCGGTACGCCATACTGAATCGAGCGGAACCAATCCGCCGAAGATAACCCTGCCTCTTTTAGATGGCTGGCCATAGGTGACCGTAATGTTTTCATTCTCGGTGCTCGCCTTGGGACTGAGTAGTTTTTTCTGCTCCTGCGCTGAGGATCCCAGTATAAAAACAGATAATATAAGTGTCAACAAACTTTTCATACCGCGCAAAGATAGGGGGTAGGGATTAAATGGCTGTGAAAAGCAAAAGATATGAGTTGCTGATAAGCAACTCATATCAGGAGAGAATACTAATTTATGTTAACTCTAATGTCGGTACCAACGGTCAAATTGATATTAACTAAATCGCCGGCCCCACATCCTCCGCAACCGGATGAAGTTTCATAGCAGGTTGACGGAGTAAGAATTGTACATGAGATTCCGGTATACAATATTGCAGCGTCATAGTTGCCACAAGGTATCGATCCTGTAGTTAAGCCTGTGCGGCAATCATCTCTTACCAAAATCTCTTCAATGGTCCAGGCACCGGCTGGGTATACGCCCCAATAAGCAGGGTTTAACAGGTTGTATGTCGTTGGGCCGGAACCAGGGGTGACGATAAATGGGTTAGATTTAACTTTATTTCCACAAGCCTCGTAAGCATATACATACACTTCCACCTGATTGCATAAAGTAGGGTCGCCGGTTAGAACTAAATCGGTTTGAGCCTTCAAACTGCTGTTGTTCAGCATAAATACTACCGATAATAAAAACAAGATCTTTTTCATAATTTTTTGGTTTTAGTAAAACATAAAGGTAGATACGATGCTATGTACCCACAAGGGGGAAAACACCCATTTTTTACCTGTATGTGCAATAGTTAGGTTTTAAAATCATTAAAATCGGTTTAATCTATATTCCTGCTAATTAATCGTTTAGGAAAAAAGTTTAACTTGCACATCCGATTTATATATATAATATATATCAGGGTAGAACAAAACTCATTTTTATGAAGCCAGATATAATGCAATTACTGAAGAAACTCACACTGTCACTTATTTGTTTAAGCGTTTTTACTGTTACAAAAGCGCAGGTTGATTTCCAGGTTGGTACCGGTACCACTATCAACCAGGGTTATGAATATCCTGTTCCTATTGGCCATTACTTCGAAGGCAGCCGTACGCAGTTCTTATTCCCGGCATCTGAGTTAACAGCAGCAGGTATTTTCCCCGGCGCAATATTAGCTATCAAGTGGGATGTAAAGAATCTGGGCACAGGTCTTTCAACTACCTTGTCCTCGCTAAACGAGTATTACATATATATTGGCACTACTACTATGACGTCTTTAACGTCGTTTGCAACCGGTATTACCAATCAGGTATATTATACTCCCACACTCACACCATCAGTGGGCATCATGACATTTAATTTTTCAACACCGTTTGTTTGGAATGGTACTGATAATATAGTTGTACAGGTATGCCACGGAGATGGAAGTCTGCAATATACATCCAATGCGGGTTTTGAATATGCAACTTATTCTTACAATGCTTCACAGGTGTATTATGTAGATAACACAGCCGGTGCGTGCAACGTAAATACTGTATATAATAATAATCCGAACCGTCGTCCCAATACTATATTCTCTATGGGATTGCCGTGTAATGATACACCGAAGACCGAGGTAAAGGGACCGGATAAAATTTGCCCGGGTAAACCTTTTACATTAGGGCCTTCTAATTATTATGCGAATGCCACGTACTTGTGGGAGTATTCTAATAACGGCACTACCTGGGCTAATTTCACCGGTGTGGCTAACGGTGCGGGCCAGATAAAGGACAGCATTTTTTCAGCAAAGTGGTATCGCGTAACTGTTAAATGTAACGGCAACCCCAACCTTACCTACACGAGCCCTCCTCACAAGGTGAACATTGCACCCTTCTACTATTGCTATTGCGATAACGAAGTGACCAGCGATGCGGGAGCTGATATCGGCAACCTGACCATTATTAAAACAGGATTGTTTGATTCTGTGTATAAGAAGGGACAGTTAGTAACCGGTTCAGCAACACCTGTATATAACAACAAATCATCTAACCGTAAGTATACCTCTTACCACGACAGCCTTGGCTGGCCGTGTTTGTACCGCGATACTACGTACCTGTTTAACGTAACCCAGATACATTCAGGCGGTTCATTTGAAACCGGCGTAGTACAGGCTTATATAGATTACAACCGCGACGGATTGTACAACCCCAATACGGAAAGGGTATTTGTACAGGCTATGAACGGCCTGAACGCTAACCCGCATATTGTACAGGTAACCGGCAAGGTGCCCTCCAGTGCACAGATAGGCCCTACAGGTATGCGTGTAATAATCAGCAAGGATACAGTGAAAGGAGCCCCCTGCGATACGATATCCGGCGGCGGAGAAGTGGAAGATTATATAGTGGAAATATGTCATCGCCCGTGTACCGGCCCTGTGAATGCAGGCCTGGTAGTATCTACTGATTCGTCAATGTGTGCGGGATATGAGTATACGCTGACGGACACTACTTATGAGCGATCGCAGTCCGGCTTCCTGAGGGCATGACAGGTATCAGGTGACAACGCTACCTGGTTCAACATACCGAACAGCCAGAACAAAGACACCCTGGAAAGGATATTCGCAGGACAACCTATGTACTACAGGCTGAGGACCATCTGCGCATCCACACACGATACCAACTATTCGGCAGGTACGCTGATCAATGTAAAACCCGGCTACAAGTGCTACTGCTATAGCAAAGCGGTAGGCGGGCTGAATGTAGACACCAGCGATATAGGTGGTGTGACGATAGCCGACTACAGCTCCAACGCCGGCGGGCCTCACCTGCTGAATGCACTGGCGGTAAAACCAAGAACTGACTTTACGGATATCACTCCGATCAACCTGTTCATAGACAGTGTGTACCAGTTCTCAGTATTCCACACGATGCCTGTGGTAGAACATGGCGATGCCAAGATCACAGTCTTTATGG
>DATCSV010000173.1:0-11334 GCA_036568285.1 Flavipsychrobacter sp.
AAAAAAACATTACCGCAGCTACTATGAGCCGCGTCAATATTTTTGGGCACAAGGTAGTTGCCTTGTGCCCAAAAGTCGTAGGTAGTATTGCACTTGATGCCCCCTATTTTATATTTATCACCTGTTCCCATTCTATACCGCTTATATCTGTCAGTACTACTTTGTAAGTACCTGTCGGCAATTCCGACAATCCCGGATCATTAAATTGGAGCCTGGCTTTGGCACCCAATGGAATAACGAGACTGTGTTTCCCCGTTTTCACCTTAGCTACGTAACTATTTTTAATATCTCTCGATGTCATTGCCGCTAAGTCTCTAGCATCCCTTTCCATCACGGTAGTTCCCTGCTCATTTTTCAGCCGCACCCCAATCAGGAAAGAGCCGTAAACATCAGCGCCTTCATCGCGGAATACTGTGAATGCCAACTGGTTTTCTTGTATTGTTGCGTCGCTAAGAGTAATATGCGGCCGTACTGAAAGGTTGTGCAGTTTTCCCCAAACACCGCCGTGGAAGTACTGGTTTGTACCCAATGTCAATAAAAAAATGAATACCGCGCCTGCTAATGCTATTCGCCGCAGAGCGGTCGTGCTCATATTCAGGTCACCTGATCCAAGTTTGGCAAATATTGCTTTCCACTTTTCGCCCATCCGCTGTTTATCAATATAGTAATCAACAGAGTAGCGCCCGCCGCCGGACAAGAATATGGTAAAGCCTGCAGCAATGCCCAGCACGCCTATCTGCCACTCGTCAAGGCATGTAGTCCCCAGCCAACCGGCTCCCAACAGGATGCCCATAGCTAACCCAAATACACCGATACTCATCAACCGGGTAAAGAAGCCCAGGATGAATAACAAACCGACTACAGCCTCAACAATGGTAAAAACGAGCATGAACCACCAGAGGGCTTGTTCGTTTGATACCAGGTATTCTATTCCTGGTTTTATAAACAATGCGTTGGGCAAGAAGTGGTTGAACTTCTCTCCTATATATCCGGCTGCATCGGGGTCTAACTTGTCGGCTAATACCAGTCTTCGCCAGAACGCGGAAAAGTAGGTCCAGCCTGTAACCAGGCGTAATGCTAATGTAAACAGGCCCGCCAGTTCAAATGACTGGCCACCCGGCGTAATTTTATTATACCTCATGTTTTTAGTTTAATTAATAAAGCATACCCGCATATACGTTACACGTATATGCGCTATTCAAATAACCACTAAACAAACATGGGTATCACACAAGTATTTTCCGGTGCTGTAAAAAAATCGGAAGACCAGCCCGGGAGATAACTGAAGAAAATTGTATGTAATGAAATGGCGAACCAGGGATTATCTGCCAGCTATGTGCCTTAGCAGCCTTGCTCATTACAAGGGGCGCATGATCTGATGACTCTGAAACAATTGTCAGATGGTGGTCCGGCTGCTGATATATGCAGTGGTTGTATAGTCCGGAAGAGGATTGTACAGAAGCCGGGAATTGCTGGTAAGCCTTTACAGCTTTTTTAACGGGACAGGTGACTAATGCAACAACAACTAAAGCCCAGGTAATAAAGGCCCTGCCGAACAACAAATATTTAGTGCTTGTACTCAAGACTGTAAAATTAAGTCATGAGATGTTAAGGACAGTGTAAAGGTAAATGGCAGTTCGCATGTAGCCATTGAAACAAGAACAGCAATGCAGCTGTGTGAGATATTTATTTAACCTCTACCATTGTTTCGCGCAGGGTGGTTTCATCTTCTTTCAGCCTGATATAATATTTACCTGTAGGCACGCCTTTCGCTTCAAATTCTACTTTGAAACGATGTCCCCTGGCAGCGAAATGTCTGTTTTCAAAAACAGGTTGTACCATTTCGCCCTGCTCACTGTAGATACCTAACGTCAGTTTTTTGGGTGCGGCCAGTTCTTCTTCAAAAGTGGCGAATATCTTCAGCGCTTTAGGATTATATACCGGCTGGCCGGCCGTAGTTGTGGCCGATGTTTGTACAAAATATTCCGGCCGTTGCTCGCCGGTGAGTGTTATAATAAAGTCAAGAAGCTTTTTGGATGCAAATTCATTGCCGGCATCATACACCGTATTCAGGCTATGGCCGTTGGTGAAGTACCAGACTGCATTCTGCCCCAGTTCGTTATACATCCGGTTTTGTTTCAGGAAGGCCAATAGCTTTACAAGTTTTTCTTCAGCTATGCCTGTATAGGTATACTTCATGCCTTTTTGCGGAGCTGCGGCATTGCTGTTGGCACAGAAGGTCTGTACATTGATTGTAGCCTCTTTCAGCGGTTGCATGGGCAATATTTCCTCTCCTGCCAGTAGCAGTGGCTGGGCAGTTACATCCACCGGCGCAAATGTGACCCCCTGGTTCATCACCAGTATAAAATTCAGGCTGCCTGTGTTCTTCACCGTTAGTTTAAGGCCCTGCTGCATATAACTATTGCCCGTTGCCTCGGCCGATACAGTGACTATATGCTGCTGTATAGCTTGTGAGAGGGGTATACGGGTTGGTCCTGCATATAGCGCTATCGCTTGTATCATTCCAACTGCTGAGAGAAAAAATGTCCTGTTCATCAAGTAAATACTGTTGTATTTAAAGATAACGCAGATAAACGGGTTTAATTATACGGGTGTTCCCCGGGTCGGAATAAAGCCATCTGCACTGGAGTTTATGGAGCGGCAGCCAAATCTGCTGGCCATAGAATACCCGGGAAATACATCGCTGACATCAACTGATGATACAGGTGCTCACCTGTTGATTGAACTGGATCGGGGGTAGCTTCGATATTAGGTAAATACTCTTTGCGAACGGCCATGAACGAGAAGAAAGCCGGGCGAGGCAGTAAAGAACCACCGGGGTATGAAGAGATCAATTAAAGATATCTTCGACCCCAATGGAATACTGAACCCTGGCGATATATTCCCTGGTTCTTTATGAAAACTTTGACAGGAATATGTATTTCCCATATGTAATATTACAGGCTGTTACAGCGTTTTAAACTAACTTTGTACAAGCCCGTTGAAAATTGAATTGGTATGAAACAAATATTGACTACTATACTGTTAAGCCTGTTTTGTGTTGGTGCTGCTACTGCCCAGGAAGAAGTGTACAGCAGCTCCGGCAAGCCGCTGAACAAGAGCCGGAAGAACGTGAAGGATGACAGGCTGATGGACCCAAGCCGGATCATTGTAGGTGGCTGGGGTTTGTTTGGCATCGGCTCAGGCGTTACTAATGTGGGCATTACCCCTATCCTCGGCTACAGGATAACAGATAATTTTTCTGCCGGTATAGGTTTTGGGTATCAGTACCTGAGGGTGAAAGATTATTACCTCGTGAATACAAGTTTCACAACCACAGAGGCACGTCCGCTCAACATGCATATATACTCTCCGAGTGTATGGGCCAGGCACATCATCTGGAATAACATTTTTGCGCATGTGGAGTACGAGCACAATATTTCTTCATACAAGGAATACATTAATAATACACTCGTGGACCCTCCTTATGAAATACGAAATGTAAACATAAATGTGCCCTGTTTATTGCTGGGGGGTGGTTTGCGCCAGCCCGTAGGTGAGCGCTCTTCATTCGTATTTATGGCCCTGTACGATGTTCTGCAGAATGAGTATAGCCCTTACAGGAATACAATAGCTATCAGGGTAGGCTTCAATTTCGGGTTTTAGGAAATAAAAAAAGCCGCCCGAGGGCGACTTAAAGCTTGTGGAGGATAACGGAGTCGAACCGATGACCTCTTGCATGCCATGCAAGCGCTCTAGCCAGCTGAGCTAATCCCCCCTTTGCGGGGTGCAAATATACTTAGCATTCCGGGTTTTATCCAAATTTCGCTAACTTTATTATCAGCACCGTTTAAAAAAATGTGGAAACAGATATTGACATATTTATACTTGCGAAAACGCGACCCAAACGAGCCCCGGAACATTGACCTTAAGTTCATGCACGGGATGAACCGGATATCGCTGCTGATGTTCCTGGTAGCGGTAATCGTTATGATAGTGCGCTTAATAACGAGATAAATACTTGTGTATGACCTCATGCCTCCACAAAGTACATCTTGGCTGCAGTGGTAAGTAGTTAGTTGTAAGTAATAAGTTATCAGCCTTCTACAAAGTACATTTTTAATTGTCCCTTACCCTTCGCCTCAATCTCACCCCGATAAGTGCAGCTGAACTTGTCCTTTACCAATTCATAAGTAGTTTGAGAAACATTGATCTTCCCCGCCTCACTGTGCGACTCCATGCGTGCTGCCGTGTTTACCGTATCGCCCCATATATCATAAGCAAACTTCTTTACACCCACTATGCCTGCTACTACACTGCCGCTGTGTACGCCTATACGCACTTCAAAGGTTTTATTGCCTAGTTGCTCGCGGCGTTGCACCATAAAGTTGCGAATCTCCTGCGCTGCCTGCACTACTTTTTCTGCATGATATTCATCGGCAGTGGGCAGACCGCATACAGCCAGGTAAGCATCACCAATGGTTTTGATTTTCTCAATACCATATTTATCCATGATGCCATCAAATGCTTTGAAACAATTATGCAATTCTTCTACCAATGCCTGCGAACCCATGTGTTCGCCTGCTACTGTAAAATCCACAAAGTCAGTAAATAGTACAGTTACACGGTCGTACTGCTGTGCGGTGGTAGCGCCACGGTTTTTCAGTTCCTCTGCCACTTCTTCGGGCAGTATATTCAGCAATAGCTCTTCTGATTTCTGCTTTTCTTCGCTTAGCAGTTTATTAGCCTTACCCCGCTCCCTGTAGTTTCTGAATATAATGACCAGTACAATAAACAAAACTGCAATACCGGCTATCAGGGCCAGGCGCTCGTTTTTCTTTTTGGCTATCAATACATGCTGTAGCTCCAGCTCCTTGTCCTTCAGCTCTATAGCCTTACGAGCATCCAGTTTAGCCACTTTCTTGCTTTCATTTTGTATATCCAGCGAGTCTTTCAATGCCGATCTTTGCTTATACAGTGCCAGGGCTGTGGCGGGTTCCCCTATCCCCTCATATGCATCCGATAAGTACCCGTAAATATCTATAAGCGTTGTTTGTTCATTAATACCTTCAAAAAAAACACGGGCATTATTCAACAGTTCAATAGCTTTTTGATAGTTCTGTTCCCTGGTTGGTTCAAACAATGAAGTATCTGCCTTGTAGCCGGTTGTGTCAGCTGCTACTGCAAGATACGTCTTGCCCAGGGATACGTTATTATATGCAACATATTGCTTGTCGCTCGCATGGGAAAAATAGTCTCCCGATATCCTGAACAAGCGTTGAGCTTTGCTATAATTACCTTTATTATAGTAACATTCAGCCAGGTAATTTTCACCAGCAGCAATAAAAAACTTATTCCCAAACTCTGTATATATCTGTATCACAGAGTCAGCATACTTAATTGCTTCATCGTATTCACTATCTTCTATCAGACTTTCCACCAGGCTCATCATTATATACGCCCTGTCAAACCTGTCACCGTACCTGCTATTGGCTTCCAAAGCTTTCTCGTAATAAGTATTGGCCTTTTCAGGTTCGCCGGCCAACCCGTACAGGTCGCCTATGTCAGAATACAGCGTGGCGATATTTTCTTCACCAATAGATTGATATGCCACCAGTGCCCTGAAATAGTATTCAAGACTGACAGACAATTGGTTGCTGGCGCCATACACATCCGCCATGCTATGGTAGCAACCGGCCAGTTCAAGCGTGTCCTTCAGTTTTGTATATCCTGCTATACATTTATCGTAATAATACTTCGCCGAATCAAAATGAGATTGCAGGTAATGAACGAATCCTACATAATTATAAGCGAATAAATCTCCCCTGTCCCAGTCCATTTTCCGCGCATGTGCCATCAGTTTATAAGCATAGTACAGGGAAGTATCCAGGTTAATATCATTATACTGGCTTATCAGCGAGCCATAAGCATCCAACTTATCTGTATCACTGGAAATTTTGGGCAATTCCTTCAATACCGAATCCACAAAAAACCTGCCTCCACGGTTTTGGGCTCCGGCGTACAAACAACTGAACATGAACAGCAACACTATCGCAATAAATGCTCTCATGCTTTAAATAAAGGATTTTTATATTGTATTTACAAGCACACGCCGCGATATACTAACTATCACTCTGTGAATTGATGATTTTTTAATGTCAGGATGGTAAAAAGTTCGCAGATATGTCTTGTCTCTCAAAATGACTTCCCCATATCTATTAACTTACAAAATACATCTTCAACATACCCTTGTTCTTTGCTTCCAGTTCGCCACGGTAGATACAGGTGAATTTATCTTGTACCAATTTGTAAGTAGTTTGAGAGATGTTTATTTTTCCTGCTTCACTGTTTTGCTCCATTCGTGCAGCAGTGTTCACTGTATCGCCCCATATGTCGTAGGCAAATTTCTTTACACCTACTATACCGGCTACTACCTCTCCGCTATGTACACCTATGCGTATTTCAAATGTTTTATCACCCAGTTGTTCGCGACGTTGTAACATGAATGTTTTTATCTCTTGAGCAGCCTGTACTGTTTTTTCTGCATGTCGTTCATTGGCAGTTGGCAACCCGCATACGGCTAAGTAGGCATCGCCGATAGTCTTTATTTTTTCTATACCATGCCTCTCCATGATATCGTCAAATACTTTGAAACAACTATGCAATTCTTCTACCAATGCCTGCGAACCCATACGCTCACCGGCGGTTGTAAAATTCACAAAGTCTGTAAATAGCACCGTTACATTATCAAACTGTTGTGCTGTGGTCGTACCCCTGCTTTTCAATTCAGCCGCTACTTCTTCCGGTAATATATTATGCAACAAGCGTTCTGATTTTTCTTTTTCTTTTTCAATCAGTTTATTCGATGTTTTCTGAATTCTGTAATAACGGAATGTGATGACGCTTACTGCCGACAACAAGATAATACCCGTTATAAAGAAACCTCGTTCATTCCTTTTCTTTGCAACAGCCAGTTTATCCAGTTCTATCTGTTTATTACGCAGTTGTATTTCCCTGTCCCTTATATCCAGTTCCCGCTTCGTTATCAGGCCGGTAATTGTTTCAGCGTTCTCTGCCGAAAAAATTGAATCGCGGAACAAAATATGTTCTCTGTAGGCCTCAAAAGCATTTCTATAACTTCCCTCCCATTCATATACCTCGGCCAGCAAACCATGTATTTCCATCAGATTTTTAATATTGCCCGTTTCATAGCCTATGCGTAGCCCTTTCTTTAAATAAATGATAGCTTCCGGGATAATCTCTTTCTTTCTGCTTGTACTAACCGTGCTGTCTTTCAGCATGCTTACATATATACTCCCTATGCCCCTGTAGTTGTTAGCCATAGCATTAACTATCCCCAATCTTTCATTGATCGCTAATGCGCGAAAGATATGGTCAATGGCCAGTTGATATTTCTTCATAGCATTGTACAACAAGGCAATATTGCCCAGGTTGTGTGCTGTACCTTGCACATCGTTTGCTTCAGTATTTATCTTCAATGACTGTTCCTGGTATTCAAGTGACTTTACATAGTCACCCAGTGTTTCGTAAATAATGGCAATATTGCCCAGGTTGACGGATATACCCTTCCTGTTATCCATATCCCTGTATACTTCAAGGGCCATTGAATAATATTTCAGGGCGTTGGTGTAATCTTTCTGTGTTTTATATACTATACCTATATTACCATAATTATAGGCCATACCCAGGCTGGCACCGATACGCTCATTTATCTCCAGTGATTTGAAAAAGTAATCCAATGCGGTGGAGTAATCCGACTTTATCCTATAGGCCGACCCGATGGCGTTGTACATTTTAGCCTTGCCTTTTTCCCAGTCTACTTTGTCTGCCAGGGCTACACCTCTGTTTCCATATATTATGGCACTATCAGGATTAATAACATGATACCTGAATGCAATCAGGTAGTATAGTTGAACCTTGTTACTATCCTCTTTGGCATAAGACAGTTCTCCTTTCAATGAATCAAGCACAGAGGCCTTCTGCTCTAATGCATAGAGGTGTATACAGGGCAGCAATAACAGCAGGTGAAATAAGAATTGTCTTTTCATAAGCCGTTTTAAAGCTTCGATGCTTTAAAATATAAAAATATTAGACTATGTCCTATGTTTTCTATCAAAAACAAATTATTAACTGTTTCAAAAACAATCATTATTACGTATATTTGTACTAATAAAACTCCACTCATGTCATGGGAAAAACTATCACTGACTCAATAACCATCCTTGCTAATTCTAATCATCATTATAGTATACCGATGGGACGTTTTTATATATGTTGTGTTTTTACTCAACTCTATTTTTGACAACAAATGACGACAAAACCTGTATAACCACATGAAAATCAACCTCTTTAATCACCCCCGTTTTGTTGCAAACCGACATTTT
The DNA here is from genome assembly GCA_036568285.1 of Flavipsychrobacter sp. Classification (GTDB taxonomy): domain Bacteria; phylum Bacteroidota; class Bacteroidia; order Chitinophagales; family Chitinophagaceae; genus UBA5543. The sequence continues at coordinate 8,406 of DATCSV010000173.1, forward strand.
TGTTGTCATCTACGGCAATTATGCCTCCATCAGCCTATACTATGTTGCAGGCCTGTGTTTTTTGCAAATCCCGCCTATCCCGCTACATTTGCATATTCTTAATTTTTTCAAGAAAAAACATGGATCTATTTTCTAAGCAGAATGGGGAGTTTACAGGGCGCCACATAGGCCCCGATGCCCGGGAGACAGAGCAGATGCTCAGCACTATTGGTATTGAAACCCTCGACGAACTGATAGCGCGAACGGTACCCGGTGCTATACGCATGGATAAACCACTGGCTATACCCGCAGGGCAAAGTGAAGCCGAATTTTTACACCAGTTAAAAGAAACTTCTCTTAAGAATAAACTATATAAAACCTATATAGGGCAAGGGTATTACGATACCCATACGCCCAACGTAATATTGCGCAACCTGTTTGAAAATCCGGGTTGGTACACTTCTTACACTCCCTACCAGGCCGAGATATCTCAAGGCCGCCTTGAAAGCCTGCTGAACTACCAGACAATGGTGAGCGACATGACAGGTCTGGCACTGGCGAATGCCTCCCTGCTGGATGAAGGCACCGCTGCTGCTGAAGCTATGAGCATGTTCTTCAGCGCACTGAATAAAGATCATGACAACCCCGAGCGCAACAAGTTCTTTGTAGATACTGAAACGTATCCTCAAACAAAAGACCTGGTAATTACACGTGCTACGCCACTGAATATCGAAGTGGTGTTTGGCGATTTTAATACAGCTGAAATTGACAACAGCTACTTCGGCGCGTTGGTGCAATACCCCAACGACAAAGGCGTGATTGCCGACTACAGGAGCTTTATACAAAAAGTACATGCAGCAGGCGCATACGTGGCTATGGCTACCGACCTGCTGGCTCTTACTCTATTAACTTCTCCCGGCGAGTTGGGCGCCGATGTGGCGCTGGGCTCTGCACAGCGCTTCGGTGTTCCCCTTGGCTTTGGCGGGCCGCACGCGGCCTTCATGGCTTCGTCTGATGATTTCAAACGCCAGATGCCCGGCCGTATCATAGGTGTCAGCATTGATGCACAAGGCAACCGTGCACTGCGCATGGCATTACAGACCCGTGAGCAGCACATCAAGCGCGAGCGTGCTACTTCTAACATATGTACTGCACAGGCGCTACTGGCCAATATGGCCGCTATGTATGCCGTATACCACGGTCCTGATGGTCTGAAAGAAATAGCCAAGCGTGTTTCCGTACTGGCCAGCACTTTGGCGCAGGAGCTAAAGGCGGCGGGTTATTCGGTTTATTCAGATAACTTCTTCGACACAATAGTTGTAAATGTTGCCCAGGCTGATGTTATCAGAACACGTGCTGAAATAGCGGATATTAACTTCAGGTACTATGCTGATAATAATAAGATCATAGGTATATCGCTGAACGAAACCACTACTATTGCAGACTTGGCGGATATCATCAATGTATTTATGAATAACGAAGACGCTGTGTCTTTTGATATTCATAACGACCTGGCGCTAATGAATATTCCTACAGCGCTAACGCGTACTTCGCCATACCTCACACACCCGGTGTTCAACAGCCATCACAGCGAAACACAGATGATGCGCTATATGAAAATGCTGGAGAACAAAGATCTGGCGCTCAATACCAGCATGATTTCACTGGGTAGCTGTACGATGAAGCTGAACGCGGCCGCACAAATGATCCCATTGAGCTGGTCACATTGGAGTAAGATGCATCCTTTCGTTCCCCGCGACCAGGCCGAAGGTTATGCCAGAATAATAAAAGAACTTTCTGAATACCTCTGCGAGATCACCAAATTTGACGCTTGCAGCCTGCAGCCCAACAGCGGCGCCCAGGGCGAATACGCCGGCCTGCTGGCTATACGCGGCTACCACGAGAGCCGTGGTAACAAACACCGCAACGTAATGCTGATACCGATATCCGCACACGGTACCAACCCGGCGTCTGCTGTAATGGTAGGTTACAAAGTGGTGGTGGTAAAAGCGCTGGAGAACGGATATATAGATGTAGAAGACCTGAAGGCAAAAGCTGCGCAACACGCGGACAACCTGGCGGGTATCATGGTTACATATCCTTCTACATATGGTGTGTACGAAGAGACTATCAAACAAATAACTGACATCGTACACGAGCACGGCGGACAGGTATATATGGATGGTGCCAACATGAACGCTCAGGTAGGCTTAACCGCCCCCGGCCTGATAGGCGCCGACGTTTGCCACCTCAACCTGCACAAGACATTCGCTATACCGCACGGTGGTGGCGGTCCCGGCATGGGCCCCATATGCGTACGCGAGCACCTGGCACCATTCCTGCCCGGCCACGTATTCAGCAGCCATGGGCAACCGGGCAATGCTGTATCAGCGGCACCGTTTGGTTCTGCCAGCATATTGCTGATATCTTATGCATACATCCGCCTGCTGGGCGCACAGGGAGTTAAAGATTCAAGCATTTACGCTATACTGAATGCAAACTACATGCGCGCACGCCTGCAGGGCCATTATGATATACTGTACACCGGCAGCGGTGGCACTTGTGCGCACGAGTTCATTGTAGACCTGCGTCCGTTTAAGAAGACAGCGGAGATAGAAGCGGAGGACGTGGCTAAGAGGTTGATGGACTACGGTTTCCATGCGCCTACTATGAGCTTCCCCGTACCGGGCACTATCATGATAGAGCCTACAGAAAGCGAAGACAAAGCCGAGCTGGACCGTTTCTGCGATGCAATGTTGCAGATACGTGCAGAGATACGTGCAATAGAAGAAGGTAAAGCTGACAAGAAAGATAACCCGCTGAAAAATGCACCACATACACAGTTCGTAATAACTGCTAACGAGTGGAACCATGCATACAGCAGGGAAGAGGCAGCTTACCCGCTGGAATGGGTAAGGAATAACAAGTTCTGGCCCAGTGTAGCCAGGGT
>DATCSV010000174.1:0-3286 GCA_036568285.1 Flavipsychrobacter sp.
ACAATTGTTGCTCCCGCACGTGCGGGATTGCCTGTTCCTGAATAATATCAAGAGCTCATTTTTGTTGCCAGTTGTTGTCAAATCGTTGACAACAATTTCCGGGTATTGTAAATCAATGAGTTGCGGAACAGTTTGTTGTCGTTTGTTGTCATGGCGAACCCTGAGCCGCCATCTTACGCAGCATGTGATTACAAAACGTGGATTCCCGGGTCTCGGCCCGGGATGACAGGTTGGGTATTTTGTTCCGTTTTGTTGCCGAAATTTCTGATTAGAATTTGGAACATTTTACTCTACAGGTGCAAAGACTAAACATAAATACCTGGTTTTCAAAGAGCTTAGGATTGCCTTTTCGGGCAAGAAATACATACACAAATATACGTAAAATTGCTCTGAACAGCAATTAAATGTGAAATGAGTATGTACACGAGCAGGAATTAGATGGTACACGCCACTTAGACAACACTGCCAAGTTTTGTCATGTATACTACTTCACCCACTTTCCCGCGAACGATAACACATCATTGGCCCACTGCTGCCTGTAACCGGTAAGGAAATTAACATGCCCTGCGTTTGGGTAAACAGCAAGCTTACAATCGCTCCGAATATTGTCCTGTATATCAGTTATCTCATCCATAGTCACGCGGTCGTCTTTAGCTCCGTAAATAATCATAACGGGACAATTGATCTGTTTTGCATACTCCGCAGGATTGTGCCCGAATGCCCAGAAGCCATGTTGCACTCCGCCCCAAAACACCAGCAACTGCGCCATTGGGAATGGCGGGAAACCCACATTGCCAAACCGGTTGGTAACCGCACGCAACATAGAGCCGAACGGGGCTTCGATAACTACTGCCTTCGGGCTTATGCTATCCACAGCTATACTCCTCATTATAGCTGCTGCACCCATAGAGATCCCAAACAGCATTATATTTTCTTCACCCTGCTTCGCTATGTAATTATAACAATCACTTACGTTCTGTGCTTCATGGTAGCCAATAGTAACCTCGCTACCGGCTGAGCCGCCGGAACCCATAAAATCTACCAGTAGCGTATTGTACCCCGCATTATTAATAATATACGCCCTGTCCAGCAAGTCTGACTTATCAGCTTTGTAGCCATGAAACATAAGTACCGTGCCCTTGGGATTTTCAGCACGCAGCATCCAGCATTCCAGGTCCGTATTGCTTTTTATATACACCGTTTCAAATTGCCCTGCGGGATAAGTCTTGGTGCAGGGACGAGGGTTGTCTACACCCATGCAGGCGTACTTTATTTTCTCACCAAGGGACAGATTGTCTGTATCAAAACCCGTTTCGGGCACCTTTGAGAAATTCGTGAATTTATGCGCATGGTTATAAGCCAGCACATTAGCAGCTATAAAAACAATTAACAGGCTATAGAGCAATACTCTTATGAAACGTTTGCGAGGCATAGTGTAGATTGTAAGCTCCCCAAAGCTAACAGTTCGGGCTATTGCGTATTGATAGCATAATGTTAAAACAAGCTTTGACAACTCCTAATGCTGCTATGTCAAGCCCCCGAAACAGAAAAAACCAATACGCAATTCATTTGTTATCAACTCGACCGGAACACGATGGAGCTTATTAAGTCCACACCTTATTAACCTATTACCTTATTAACCTATTCACCAATTAACTTAACTTAGTGTACAAATGAAGCAGATAACCAAAATAGGCATCATGACATCGGGCGGTGACAGCCCGGGGATGAATGCGGCCATACGCGCGGCGGTGCGCACCGCCATATACAACGATGTAGCGATATACGGTATACGCCGGGGCTACCAGGGCATGATAGAGGGGGATATATACCGTATGCAGACAACTGATGTGGCCAACATCATACAGCGGGGCGGCACTATACTGAAAACCGCCCGAAGCAAAGAGTTCATGACCGATGAGGGCATGCAACGAGCGTACGAGGAACTGCAGGCGCATGGCATAGAGGGACTGATACTGATAGGCGGCGACGGCACTTTCAAAGGGGCTAATGCTTTCTTTAAAAAATACACCATACCGGCAGTAGGCCTGCCCGGCACTATTGATAAAGACCTGGCCGGCACCGATTATACTATAGGCTACGATACGGCAGTGAACACTGCGGTGGAAGCCATTGATAAAATAAGGGATACTGCCGAGGCGCACGACAGGCTCTTCCTGGTAGAGGTGATGGGCCGCGATGCGGGTTATATAGCGCTGAACAGCGGGCTGGCCTGCGGGGCGGAGGATATTCTGATACCCGAAACCGTTACCAACATCAACGAGGTGCTGGACCGCATAGGCCATGACGAACGCCGGAAAAAGACGGTACACATACTGGTAGTAGCCGAGGGCGACGATTATGGCAACGCAGAGGCTTTTCACAAGATCATCAAAGAGCGTTTTCCTGAAAAAGATGTGCGCACCTGTGTGCTGGGGCATATACAGCGTGGTGGTAATCCCACCTACGCCGACAGAGTACTGGCAGGCCGCCTGGGCTATGCAGCCGTGAATGCGCTGCTGGCGGGCAAAACACAAATGATGGCTGGTATCATTAACGATAAGGTAGTCTTCACCCCGTTTGCAGAAGTGGTGAAGCAAAACAGCAGGATGAATGAAGACCTGATAGAAATGATAAGAGTACTTTCGGTATAATGAAGGGAACGGAAATACTATTGGCGCTGCTGCTGCTGGCACTGCCGGGCTGCACGGCGCAGGAAAATACAAGGCATTGCGCGGTGGCTTTTTACAATGTAGAAAACCTGTTTGACACGGTGGACGACCCTGCTACTATGGATGATGAGTTTACACCCACGGGCCGCTACCGCTATACCGATAAAGTGTACCGCCAGAAGCTGCATAATATAGCTACCGTGATAGGTGAACTGAATGCCGCACTGGTAGGGCTGGCGGAGATAGAAAACAGCACTGTGCTGAAAGACCTGGCCGCCCAGCCCGAACTGAAAAAATACAACTACAAATACGCATGGTACAACAGCCCCGACCCGCGGGGTATTGACGTAGCACTGCTGTACGAGCCCGCACGCTTCAAGGTGATATATACTAAAGCGATACCCGTGCGCATGAAAGGCATGGCCACCCGCGATATACTGTATGTGAAAGGCATACTGGATGGCGATACGGTGCATGTGCATGTGAACCACTGGCCATCGAGGGGGGAAGGCATGGCCGAGTCTGCACCTAAACGCCGGGCAGCGGCGATGGTAGCTGAGGAGAATGTACGTGGGATACTGGCGGGCAATCCCCGGGCTAAGATCATTATCATG
>DATCSV010000175.1:0-6168 GCA_036568285.1 Flavipsychrobacter sp.
TAGCTCATCCATTTTGTTGGCCATATCTTCCAGGCGCATCTGCATCTCCATCTTCTTCATCAGCTCCTTCATGCGCTCCATGTCCATCTTAAAGAGCTTATTCTGCTGCTCCAGTTGCTGCATAGTCTTCAGTGCCTGCTCCTTATTCAGCTTGGCCATTAGCTCCTGCAGCTTTTTCATCTGTTCCTGCAGTTCTTTATCCAGCAGGTTGTCTATCTGTTTTTTCAGCTGGTCTTGCTTCTCTTTCAGGTTATCACTGTATTCCTTCTGCTCGCTTTGCTGCAACTGTTCTTCAAAACGCTTCTTCACAGCCTTCATCTCATTTTGCAAGCTCTGCTGCATCTTCATCATGTTCTGCAGACTCTCTTGTTGCTCCCAGTCCATATCCTTACTCTTCAGCAGGCGGCTTTGCATCTCCTTATATTCTTCTTCCAGTTGTTCAGAACGTTGAGAACTGTTGCTGAGTCCTGAATTTATTTGCTGCGAGTTAGCATTGATGGCAGAGTCCAGTTGCTCCTTATCGTACATATTGTACTCCATTATCTCGCTACGCGTAGCCTTACTTCCGTGGACGCCGTCGTTATCCCAGGCCTCTATATAGTAGCTGAGTTTCTGCCCCGGTTGCAGGTCCAGTTCCCGTATGTCGAAGTAATGCTGAAATGGTGTTAATGCACCCCGGGTAATAGTAAGCGGTGTGTAGCCCTTCTTCAATTCCCTGCTTTGCTGGTTGGACACAGTATAGTGGAACAACACTTTGCTGATGCCGTAATCGTCGCCGGCATTTCCATTCAACAGTATCTGCGTGCCTGATACAGAGTCCCTGTATTCCTGCAATTGCAATACCGGGTGTTCATCAGGTATTACTTTCACATAGTAGTTGAATGTATCGGTAACGGCTGTTTTTTTATTGCTGAGTATTAATGTATACGACGTATCAGCCATAAACCTGTATTCTGCACTCCAGCTATTACCCTCTTTATCTAGCACAGTTTCAGGACCGTTCCCTACCCGTATAGCCATCTTATCAGTATGTTCCGCCACGAAGCGCCAGGTTACCTTGCTTCCTACGGGTATAGTCATATCACCCAGGCTGGTTACCTCTTCATCTGCCCGGCCTGTATAGGCCGGATAATCCAGTAATAGCTTGAATGATTTAAGAACCGGTTTTTGCACTACCTGTAGGGTATATGTCTTTGAATAAAAGCCTGCTGCATACAACCTGAACTCAACTGTTTCCGTTAGGTTCCTGAAAGTATAATGGAACAGGTTATTGCCATTGGCGGTCATCGGCACCAGATCATTGCCGATAGCTACCGACATATCCGATGGCAAAACGTCACCTTCTGCGGTGGCCTCTATTATAAAATCACTATTGCGTGTAGCTTTTAACGGTTGTGTCCTGATGATGAAGTTGAATGGCGCAGGCTTTTCAAAGGTCCTGGTGGGTTGCAGCAATCTTGCCGATGCATCGCGGAACACATTGGGCGCGGCTACCAGCATAAAGATACCGGCCAATAATAAGGGTAGCAGGTAGGGCAGGTATTTCCTGTTCTTACGGAGGTCTATAGCTGACACCACAGGCACCACAGCCAATTGTTTAGCTTTTTGCTCTATACTGGCTTCTATCAACTCGCGGCTGGCATGTGAATCGGTATTTTTTTTGAGTTGCAGTATGTTCAGCAACTTATCGCTCACATCAGTGAAATGCCGGCCAATAATGACCGCGGCCTGCTCATGACTGATGACTTTTCCCAGCCTGGCCATTTTGGTCAGCGGTATAATGATCCACGCCACCAGTGCTGATATCCCCCCTGCTACGAACAATACCGCTATTATCATGCGCAGCCATGCCGGCAGGTACAGGTAATATTCACTTACGGTAACAGTGAGAATAAACAGCAGTATACAGGTAAGAAATACCAGGGTGCCCCTGATAAGCTTGTTGGCATAATACTTTCGTATAAATGCATCTAAGGAAGATATAAGCAGGTCGTAATTACTCATGACATTTCGTACCATACGCAATATAACGGATTTATCATTATCCCTTATCATAAGGCTTTGTTATAGTAAATTTGCCAACTTGAGTGAGATCGTATGATACAACTTTACCCCGAAAGGGCGGCAGAAGCATTAGAGTTTGATAAGATACGTGCCCTTTTGCATAAGAAGTGCAGGACGGATGCCGCACATGAACTTGTGGACAGCCTGCGCTTTCACACCCGCCTGGAGTATGTTGAAAAGGAGCTACAGCAAACACACGAGTATAAAATGTTACTCGGTGGTGGCGACTATTTCCCGAATGACTTCACTACCAACCTGCAGAAGGAGTTAAAACTACTATCCATTCCTCGCTCAGTATTAAGTGGCGCACAACTGCTGGCCTTGATGAAACTGGCGCAGAACATGAGGGATATATTGGTATGGTTCAGCAAACATGAAGGCCTATATAAAAATCTGCGTAACATCTGTGAACATATCACTTATGATAAGCGCATTACAGACCTGGTGTCATCGGTGATAGACGATTTGGGGCAGGTAAGGGATAATGCCTCGCGCGAGCTGATGAGTATCCGGAGTGAGCTGGCCGGCAAAAGGCAGCAGCTCCGCAAACTTTTTGAGGGCATACTCCGCAAATTGAACAAAGAAGGCTACCTGGCTGATATCGCCGAGAGTTTCCTGAACGGGCGGCGTACGGTAGCTGTATTTGCAGAACACAAACGTATAGTAAAAGGCATACTGCACGGCGAGAGCGATAGCCAGCGTACAGTTTTTATTGAGCCCGAGGCCACTATCGAACTGAATAACGAAATATTCAGCCTGGAAAGGGCGGAGGCCAAAGAATTGCAACGAATACTGGCGGCAACTACAGAGGAGCTTTCCATCTATCACCCACAGTTGGAAACATATTACCATGTCAGCGGATTGTATGATTTCATCAGGGCAAAAGCATTGCTGGCGCAGGATATTAACGGCAATATGCCACGCCTCAGCCCCCACCCCGGCCTGGAACTGGTAAAGGCTTACCACCCGCTGCTGTTCCTGTACAACAAACAGCAGGGCAAAGACACCATACCACTAAACATAAAACTGGACCGTAATCAACGTATCCTCATCATAAGCGGCCCTAACGCGGGCGGAAAAACTGTAACCATGAAGACCGTAGGGCTGCTGCAATTGATGTTGCAGTCCGGCCTACTTGTACCTGTTGACAGTACTTCTGAAATGGGCATTTTCAAACAGGTGATGATACATATAGGCGATACCCAGAGCATAGAGCATGAGCTGAGTACATATAGCGCCCACCTGCGCGATATGAAATACTTTATGGACTACGCCAACGGAAAAACCTTGTTCTTTATTGATGAATTAGGCAGTGGCTCCGATCCCAATCTTGGTGGCTCGTTTGCTGAAGCCATTGTTGAAGAACTGGCAGCCAAGCATGCGTTAGGCATCATTACCACCCACTACCTGAACCTCAAAGTGATGGCAGGCAAAGTGCCGGGTATTACAAATGGCGCCATGGCATTTGACGAAGACAAGTTGGAGCCTCTATACCAACTGACTATTGGAAAACCCGGTAGTTCATATACTTTCGCAATAGCACAGCGTAGTGGCTTACCGCCAAAGATCATTACGCGCGCCCGCGAATTGACAGAACGCGGCCATTTCAAGCTGGACAAAATGCTGTTGAAGACAGAACAACAGGCAGTACGGCTCGGGCAGAAGGAAAAAGAACTGGATAAGCTGATAAAGGAAAGCGAGCAATCGAAAAAGAAGTACGAAGAACTGTCTGATAAAGAGAAACTGAAGCAACACTATAATACGCTGAAGCTGCAAAACCAGGTAAAGAAGGAAGAACTGGAGTACCTGCGGGATATGGAGCGAAAATTCAAGCAGATAATACAGGACTGGAAAAAAGCCGAGAATAAACAGGAAGTAATCGAAGCTGCCGAGAAGGTACTGTTTAAAAAGAAACAGGTGCAGGCGAATGCTGCTATGGCTAAAAAAGCTGATAAGAACTATAAAGTTGTTGGTGGAAAGCCGGAAGTCGGTAACTACGTCAGGCACAAAATTAACCACCAGGTGGGGATTGTAACCGAAATAAAAGACAAAAAAGCAGTTGTCACTATCGGCAAGATGCCTTTCACTGTGAAACTGGACGAATGGGTGGTAGTGAGCAAAAAAAAGCTATCATAACGAATATTTGTTTACTTTAGAACAGAGCGGATTTATTAAGAACAACAGGCATGCAATTGAATTCATATGTAATAGTTATACTGCTGAGCAGCATCGTTATATTAAGTTATTTCTTCACTGTCATAAGTAAGAAGACTAATATTCCCTCTGTATTGCTGCTGATAGCCACAGGTGTAGGCATTAAGTACCTGGCTACTCATTATGGGTTCATCAATTATAATGTGGAGCCGTTGGTACGCGTGTTAGGTGCGGTAGGTCTTATCATGATCGTACTGGAGGCGGCTCTCGACCTCGATGTTCATCGCGAGAAACTGAGCCTCATACGAAACTCCTTCTTTTCTGCACTGTTTATATTCATTATATCTGCAGTAGGTATCACTTTTCTACTTGTTTATTGGCTGAACGAACCAATTGACAAGTCCTTTATTTACGCTGTTCCACTTAGCATCATCAGCAGCGCCATAGTAATACCCAGTACCAGCCACCTGCCTGCCATGAAGAAAGAATTTATCATCTACGAAGCATCATTCTCAGATATATTAGGCATCCTTGTGTTTAACTATATGGTAATGAACAATGTGATGAACTTCCAGTCTACAATGGTATTTGCAGGACGAATTGGCCTGGCCATTATCATATCGGCTGTTGCGTCGTTGCTGCTGATATACATGCTTTCTAAAATAGAGGGTGTATTGAAGTTCTTCCTGGTGTTTGCCATACTGTCTATGGTATATGCTTCCGGCGAACTGATTCACCTGCCTGCACTGTTAATAATACTGGTATTCGGCATCTTGCTGAATAATAGTAGCCTGCTGGTAAAAGGCGGATTGGCCAAAATCATTCCTATAGGGAACCTTGCCAGCATTCAAGGTTTGATGAAGACGGTTACCGCCGAAACCTCGTTTCTTATCCGTACGTTCTTCTTCATCATATTCGGCTATACTATCAACCTGAAAGTAGTTATAGAGCCCGATGTCATAACGATCGGCACATTGATCGTAATGCTGCTGCTCATAGTACGGTATATCTATCTCAGGCTGATATTAAAGGCTAATCTCTTTCCTGAATTATTCCTGATGCCAAGGGGATTGGTAACCATATTGTTGTTTTACAGCATACCACTGGAAAAGCAACTGACCAACTTCAAGGTGGGTATCATATTCTACGTAGTAGTGCTCACCAGCCTGCTGATGATGGTCGGCCTCATGTTCTTTAAAAAAGAGAAAAGTGGCTACCTGCAAAGCGCCGAAGACACACTTATATAATTAGACGTACCCCACCCAAATCTTCCAGCCGGTGAGTAAACCTGTCGCTGGGCGAGCTGATGAACATAAAGTTCTTGGGTACTTTCCATTCGCGGCTTAACTTATCTATTAGTTCCGGGCCAAACTCGCCCTCTACCTGTATAAACTCAATTTTTATTTCCGGGTAAGCGCGGTCCAGTACCTCAAAATCCGTCATAAATTTTTCAGGTACTACTTTTTCTTCATTTACCACCGTAACTATTTTAAGCCGGCGCGTTATTTCATTTTCCTGTACATATATCATTACCTTATTCAGTATAGATATATCATCACCTTTTGTGAAATAAACAAACTCCTGGGCAAACAGTTTCCTTATAGATTTTTTCAACTTCACCCTGCTTAACAGCGAAATACGTTCCATGGATTCGAAAAAGCTGGTCACCACTATCAGCAGGTATTCCATTATCTCGTTCCGCTTCAGGAACAGATAAATTATCAATATTGCAGGTACGAAGTATTGCAGGAACACCACGAGGTACTCAGGGTTCATTTTGATGTTCCCGTACAGAGCAATAATCAAGGCAAAGGCTGCAATTGCCACAGTAACCGGTGCTGCGTACTCTGGCCGTGGCAGGCGGCTGCGTTTTATCTTCAACAAGAAATTACCGAAGCCGAAATATACCATCACTATCAGGAAAGATATCGTATACACGCCGGCCAAGGG
>DATCSV010000176.1:0-7247 GCA_036568285.1 Flavipsychrobacter sp.
CAATACCTGTTGGTCAGGTATCTGTATACGCCATAATCGCCCCTGGCATAAATAAGCGTTTCATAAGAAAGTATTTGAAAAGACGGATGGAGTAAGCTGAATAACCCTGCCTTATCTACTATATTTTCTATAGGCTGTTGAGAGTAGTTGCCACCCTTCCGCCTGTCGAAGTAATATTTATTAGGTGTGGTTAATACCAAGTAGCCCCCTGTCTTCAAAATGCGGTTGCACTCCAGTACCAGTTTCTCCTGTACTTCTATATGTTCCAGCACTTCATGACATACCAAAATGTCAAAGAAATCATTGTCATAACCCGTTTGGGTGGCATCCCCCTCCTTATATCTTATAAATGGAAACATAGCTTGTGCCTGTTGCACAGCTTGTGGCGATAGCTCCAATCCATATACCTCTGCGCCGGTTATGGCCTGCCACATAGGCACCAGGCGTCCGTCGCCGCAGCCCAGGTCCAGCAGTCTTGTATTGTCTTTGCTTATTTTTTTTCTGAGATGCAGCAGGATATTCATTATCCATTTTGCACGGGCAATTTTATAGCTGCCCAAGGGTTGCATACCCCGCCAGTAAGCGTCGTAAAAAGCTTTTTGCTGCTCTATATTCTTTTCGATACTCATGTGTGCCGGATATAAAGATAACAGCATTATCTAAAGCAACGGCCACCCACAGTGCGTTTGCTATCTAAACACAACCGGTTGGACATCGGCTTGTGTGCGGCGCAACAATTAATATTATATTATAAAGACGTCTGCTTATTACAATCCTGTTATGCACAGCCCTATCGAGAACGGTGTAAGGGGTGGGCCTTGGTTTTCCTTATACAGGTTAGTAAGGTTGTAAGTACCCATCAAAGTAAAGTTGCCGTAACCCAGGCGAAGCGTACCGGCAAAGCGCCAGGTTTCCAGGTAACGTTTGGTATTTACTTTATAAACTATTTTCGTCCCGTCTTCTTTTCCTCTTGTATGGGCACCTACTAGTGTACCTACCCTCAATCCCGCAGCAGCCTTGAATCCCTTGTTACGGTTGTTTTTATTTCCGTAAAAGCGAATCTCAAACGGCGCCTCCAGGTAGGTAGTGTTTATTTTGTATTTTTTATAGTTGGTAGTTTCAGGTACAAACCTGGCCTGTGCATTCGTATCATTATCTGTCAGCACTATCTGCTGGTCTTTCAGGTAAATATTATCTGTGCCTATGCCAATACCCGCTGCAAAGCTAAAATGAGAGTTTTTCAGAGGGAAATCGTAACAGATATAAGCATTAAAACCACGTCCTACGCCTCCGGTCTTTACAGAATCCGGCGCGTTGAGCCATCCGTTGTACATGATCTGCAACATCAGGAAATCGCGCGAGGGTTTAGAAAAGCTGGTTTTTTCGGCTTTGGGGCCGTCTTTCACCACATCCTGGGCGCTGACAGATGTACTGCACCAAACCAACATGGCCAAAGCTCCAAAAGCGTAACGTAGAGTCATAATTATGAATTGAAGCGCAAATATAGTATCCGCCGTACGTTTTATTTGTTAAAACTGGAATAAGGCTATTCATCCGCCCATTAACCTTAAAAAGAAAACGTTCTATTAGAATTGTGTTGAAATATCAAATTTGCTTACCTTTGCTTCCCCATTTCACACGGAGGCAGTAGCTCAGTTGGTTAGAGCATCGGATTGTGGTTCCGAAGGTCGTGGGTTCGAGACCCATTTGTCTCCCTAACAAGGGATAAAAAGTGCCTGATGGCACTTTTTTATTTTCTGCTCTATTTATTAGCTTTACATCCTTTCGTAAAAAATAATAGTAAATAATAAAATAGTTTGATATGAGTTTTGAATTAACCGGAAAGCTGGTGGCTGTCAATGAAACACAACAGGTGAGCGAACGCTTCAAGAAACGCGAATTTGTGCTTGAAACGTCTGAAGAGATCAATGGGAATGTATATACGAACTACGCAAAAATGCAGTTGGTACAGAACAAATGCGAGATCATTGACAATTTCAAAATAGGCGACACTGTAAAGGTGAGCTTTAATATCAAAGGTAATAAGTGGGAGCGCGACGGAAACGTAAACTATATTACTAACCTGGACGCCTGGAGGGTTGAAAACGCACAGCAGGCCGGCCAATCTTCAGCAGCGGCATCTCCTGCATACCAGGCGCCTGCCAATACAGGTAATACCAATATGAACTACAATCCGTCGCCCGAAAATGCAGATGATCTGCCGTTTTAAGAGAGACGTTTTTTTTGATATGTATTTATGTTTTGGCTAAGCAGCAAACCAATATTGAGTTTCAGCAGTCTATTCATTTAACAAAACCTTTGATTTGTTAACATTTTTTCATAAACTTGATGAAAATTAGTACATCAATGCGTCGTTTTCATACAGCATATACCTTCGGTTGTATAGCTTTGGCGGCTTTTTCGCTCCAGGGTTGTGTTAGCAGGACAGAGAACCTGGACAACCTGAATGTGATAACCAAACCATATTCCCTGCATTTTGCCGATACTGCAGGGCTGATATACAGCACCAATGACGGACAGAGGTTCGTTACTTTTGGCAGCACTACAGGAGGCTTCGCAGTAGACGCTATACTGACATCGGGCGATAATGTGCTCATGCATATAGAAAACGGCACTAACATATTTGTAAGTGAATCTGACGGAGATAATACCACGTTCAATGCGACGTTCAAGGATCTGAATCCGGCAGCGTTCGGGCCCACTATGATGATCAACATGCCGGCATACTTTGACAGTGCCGGCAAATCGCAGGATAGGATATATGTAGCGGCAGCCAATGGCAAGGGCATAGCTTACCAGGATTATAACGGCCACCTGGATTCAATATGGTTGTATCCGTCGGACGCAGAATTAGGCGGTAGAGTGACATCCTTTGCCAGGCAGGCAAATGGAACCCTGGTAGCATTTGACAATGATTCAAGAGGGTTATGGCTCAAACAGAATTATACAACCTCATGGACAAGGAAAACTGCAGCAGGACTGCCTCCTGCGGGCTCCGGCAGGCTATTTATCATTACCCAGAAAAATGACATCCTTGCTGTAGCGTTGATGGGAACCACTGAATATGGTATATGGCGCAGCACCGACGATGGCGCAAACTTCACTAAACTTCCTGATATCAGGCCCGGTACTGATCCGGTCAAGGATATTACTGCGGCGGCGGCACCCTTTGGTAAAGTGCTGATAGCATGTACTCGCGATAATGGCATATGGCGCCTTTCAGGCCAGGGCCAATGGGAGCCCGGCAACATAGGGTTGAGAACAGGAACGCGGGTGTATGGCATAGTAGGAAAAGACAATATATTCAAAAACGACCGTAAAGGTGAGTACGTTTTCATAGCCACCAGCGATGGCATGTATCGTAGCGACGACCTCGGCCAGACATGGGTAAGGCTGGACGTTGTTTCAGTAAACCCTGTATTCACTGCCGTACATTAGACAGTCTTAGTCAGAATTATCACTAAAGATATCATCCAGGTCGCGCCGCTGTTTTTTAGTGGGGCGACCTGTTTTACTTAAGCGCTTTCCTGTATAGAAGGCATTAGACTGGCGTTGATTATATTGCTTATCTTCTTCAGATGTCAGGTCGGTATAATTTTTCACCGCCTCTTCGTATTTCACCCTTTTCTGAATAATCCCGATAACTTCAATAGTCCACTTTCGCCCTTCGGCCCTTATGTCCATAACATCTCCCGGGGATACTATCTTTGAAGGCTTTACAGCCTGGCCGCTCATTTTTACTTTACCGTCATCGCAGGCACGGGTAGCCTGGCTCCTGGTTTTAAATATCCTGATAGCCCACAGATACTTGTCTAATCTTGTTTTATTACTATCCATCTATGCACTTCTATTCTTCAAACAAATATCAAATAATAATGCCGGAAAAGCCGGGGTTTTATATTTTTACGCTCCGCTTCAATTATTACAATGCATCAGTTGATCATATTTGCATCAGGGAAAGGCAGCAATGCACAGGCCATAATTGACTATTTCAAAAAAAATGGCCTGGCAAAAGTGTCGTTGATCGTAAGTAATAAGGCTGACGCCGGTGTCTTAGATATAGCCGCTACAGAGGGCATTCCCTCCATCGTTATCAACAAAGCTTCCCTCAACAGCGAAAGTTTCGTGCAACAATTGCAGTCGTACAAACCTTCACTTATCGTACTGGCGGGGTTCCTGCTACAGGTACCTCCCTCTATAGTACAGGCTTTCCCGGAGCAGATCATTAATATACATCCCGCCCTGTTGCCCAAATACGGCGGAAAGGGCATGTACGGGCATAAGGTACATGATGCTGTAATTGGTGCGGGTGAAACTGAAAGCGGTATCACCATACACTATGTAGACGAAGTATATGACAACGGCTGCAAAATACTGCAGGCACATTGCCCCGTTCGGCCGGCCGATACCGTTGACACGCTGGCACAACGTATCCACAAGCTGGAACATTTCTTCTATCCAAGGACCATAGAATACCTGTTGGAGAATATTTAATAAATTACACAGGGCAATATCATGTTGAATGCCCCGTTTTATTAAGAGATTTTCCCGAACTTTCCGGTACTATGAATATCAGCAGGTTATCAATTGCATTTGTTACGTTTTTCTGTGCCCAACAGGCTTATGCGCAGGAAATGCCTATCGGCCAATGGCAGTCGCATTTGCCCTACAATACTGCCGTGAGTATTGCTACAGATGATGTAAAGATATACGTAGCCAGCAGGCATGGCTTTTATGTACAATCTATAGCTACAGAAGAAACTACACCTTATAGCAAGGTAAACGGTATGTCGGACCTGGGCATGTCAAAAATAGCTTATGACGATTTTACAGATGCGGTAATACTCGCTTACGAGAACAGCAATATTGACGTGTTTAAAGATGGTCTGTTTTATAATATACCCGACCTGAAGCTGAAAAGTGTAGCCGGCACCAAACGCATTCATAACATTCTTACCGAAAACGGGCTGGCATACCTGAGTACCGATGTTGGTGTCGTGGTGCTCAACCTCTCGCGCAACGAAGTAAAAGAAACTTACACCTTTACAAAGAACAGCCAGAATATACCTGTACTGGATTTTGCCTCCTACGGCGAATATTTCTACGCAGCCACTTCTGCGGGCTTATACAGGGCCAGCAAAAACAGCGCTAACCTGCAGGCTTTCCAGGCGTGGACATCAATGGACAGTTCCCGAACTTTTACGACCATAGCGGCTTCCAACAACAAGCTTTTCCTGGCAAGGCCAGACAGTATGTTTGTGCTTTCGCAGGATACATTCCGGCATATATATAGTTCCGACAGTTCGATCATAAACCTTGTAGAAGGCATAGGGAGCGTATGGGTAATGGAGTTCTCTAACAGCACCTTTCGCGGTAAGGCGCTCCGGATGAATATGGAGTACATTTTTACCGACTCTTTTAACACCGGCCTCAGCTACGAATTGTTAGATATGGCAAATCCGGATAGTACGAAATGGATATCGAACGACCTGGGTGTGCTGCAAATACGAAAAGGAAAGGGAGAACCCTATAACACTGTACCGCCGGAGGGCCCGGGAGATGTGACCAATTATGACATCTATGTACGCAATAAAGAAATACTGGTAGCGCACGGCGGTTACGATGACAAATATATCCCACGGAATAATGGCAGTGGTTTTTCTGTATACAAAGACGGGGAATGGAAAAACTACAGGCGTTTTGTCTACCCACCCTTTGGCGACAGCGTCGTGGATTTCGTTAATATTATCAAAGGGCCGGATGGCGATATATATGTGGGCTCCACGCAAAGCGGTTTATTCGTATTAAAGCCCGACGGAAGCAGCGAATACCACAAGCAAAACTCATTTATAGACCCGTCCAGCACCGGCACTACGTTGTACCGTATCAGCGGGCTGGCTTTTGACAATGACGGCGTTTTGTGGGCTACAGTGTTGGGCGGCACGCCCCATGAACTGCTGGCGCGTACAACAGATGGGCAATGGCACCAATTCAGCATCCCATTCAGTAGAAACATACCCCACTCAGCAGCGCACCTGGCCGTAGACGATAATAACCAGAAATGGTTTGCCGCACCAGGTGGCGGTGGATTAATAGTGTATGATGATAACCACACTCCGGAAAATCCGGTAGATGATAAATTCGTTCAACTGGTAGCCGGCGAGGGTTCCGGCGGACTGCCTGACAACGAAGTTTACGCACTTGCCAACGACAAAACAGGGAGCATGTGGATAGGCACGGCCAACGGCATTGGTATCGTTAATTGCCCGTCCCAGGTAATACAGCGTCAATGCGAAGCGGAGAAACGCGTGGTGCAATTCGACCAGTTCGCAGGCTACCTGTTCCAGAACGAACAGGTAAGGGCTATTGCTGTAGACGGGGCAAATCGCAAATGGATAGGTACCAACAACGGCATCTGGCTCATATCACCCAACGGCGACGAAATACTGGAGCGTTACACAAAGGACAACAGCCCCCTCCCTTCAGATATCATACAAAAAATAAGCATAGACCCGTCCACAGGCGATGTATATATCGGTACCGAACTGGGATTGGTGAGCTATCGTGGTACAGCTATAGAGGGCGGTAAAGAGAATAGTGAATTAATTACCTACCCCAACCCGGTACCATCCGGCTACTCAGGTACCATCGCTATAAAAGGTTTTGTGGAAAACGCTGACGTACGTATCACCGATATTTCGGGGCAGCTTATTTACCGCACTACCGCGCTGGGCGGACAGGCTGTATGGAATGGTAAAGACTATACCGGCCGCAGGCCGCAGTCAGGTGTTTACCTCATCTTTGGCACAAACAGGGATGGCACACAGACTGTAAAAGGCAAAATGGTATTCATGGAATAACTATGCTGCAAAAAACACGGGGCATAGTACTACGTTCTGTCAAGTACGGCGAAACCAGTTTGGTGTGCACGGCATTTACAGATGTATATGGTGTACAATCTTACATGGTGCAGGGTATACGCAGCGGCACCAAAACCAAACCCAGCAGGGCCGGCCTTTTGCAGCCTGCTACACTACTGGATATGGTAGTATACCATAAGCCGCAGGCCAACCTGCAAAGAATAAAAGAATTTCAACCTTCATATATTTATCAGTCACTACAGGAGCATGTGGTGAAAAATAGTATTGCATTATTCTCCGTAGAGTTGCTGCTCAGGCTCTTGCCCGAACATGCACCTATGCCGGAATTGTTTGATATTGCATATG
>DATCSV010000177.1:0-2813 GCA_036568285.1 Flavipsychrobacter sp.
CTCTTTAGATATCCTTTCGAGTGTAAGAGGCAAGTGATAGCTATGTCCCCTGTGTACCAATACCGTGGGGTGGATATTGTTCGCAGCAAGATGCTCGCAAAGCTTGCCAACTGCTACCTCATCTTCAGGTTCTTCCAGCGGCATGTTGGCATACACCACCACAGGCTTGCCCGACAGGGAAGTGATCTTTGTCCAGAATTCTGACTTCTCTATCGACCATTTAGTTTTATCCCTGAAGTTGGTAAGGAAACTATTATAGGACATACGGCCATCTTCATCGCCATAAAAGAAAAACTGCTCGTACACCACCTGGCCCGAATCGCTAAGCAGGTTATTGTACGGCACCAGGTTAATTGGTGGCAGCTTGAGCCTGGCCGATTGCGCCATGACCGCCTCGCTGTTGTCGCTGCTGCGCGTACCTTCAAACAACGTAGCCAGCAAACCGTACACTATCACGCCTTTTTTACTGCCCTTGCGGTAAGACTGCTCGTAGTTATATTTTACCTCAGCACGAAGGAAGTCTGCCAATTCCTCATCGCGGATACTTCCGAATGCATCAGCTACGTCCACTGCATCTTCCAGGTCGTTATCTTTACCCTGGTCCAGCCCAGCCACGAAGTCCTTCATGACCTGGGTCTTTTGCTGGGGTGCCATTGTTCCCAGGAAATCGCTGAGTGTATTGTAGCCGGCACACATGCGCAGGAACGTACGGAACTTATCGCGATGCACGGTATTCAGCAGGTCATAGCCCGACTTCCCTTCCATGCGTTCCATCATCCTGTTAAAAGTACCTACGAAGCTACTGGTATAAATCTCGTCCTGGCCGTACACCATGATGAAGTAGAGTACCTCAGGCGGCATATCGTTGATGCACTTGAAACGTACCGGCGCCTTCTCGTTGTGCAGGTCGTTCATTTCGCGTACATAGCGCAGGCCGCGGTAGTGTAGCTCGTCTGTATAAGTATCCCCTCCCAGGCTTACGTTTTCCAATTTCAGCCTTACCAGGTTCTGGTAGTACAAATCTTCATCGGCGGCAATAGCGTCTATCTGTGCTATTGTCTTTTTGCCGGTATAAATGTCGTTTAGGAAAGGCATAGCCCTGAGCGGCGACTTAGAATAACGGGCTATCTGTACAATGGCGCGTACCAAGGGGTCGGGGCAATTCTCTACCACATAACGGAGTCCGCTGGTAGATGTGGCGTAGTTGAACACCTTGTTGGGTACGACCCTTGCCGCAGCCGCTATTACATCGCAGGCGTAGGAGTATGAAGCAAATTCAGCCAGTTTGTCTATCATCATAGCCGGCTCCTGGCGGCCCATTTCGCGATAGAGATATTGCCTGTCAGGATGTTCAGCCTCCAGTATGCGTGTACAGTTATTGAGCGTGTATACGTTGATATTATCTTCGATAAAAGCGCCGGTCCTGCCTTCGTAGTCAGCAATAATGAAATCTTTGAGGTTGGTAACAGAACGCCTGTAGAAATAACCATCGGCGGCAGGGTCTGACAGGTAACGCTTCAGCAGTTCATCAACAGCCTGCAGGTAGCGCAGCTTGTTGTTGTTTTCCATACGGGCGTCCCAACCTTTTTCGGCTGCCGGCAGATTTTCGATCATCACCTGTATCTGGTCAACATCCCTGATGAGTGACTGCGTAAACAGGCGCGAAAAAACCGTATCGTCCGTTACCACAATCACACCGTCCGCAGTGCCATCGGCCATATCAGCGCGATTCTGGAACTCGTCTATGTGCCCACGGCCGTTGTGCCACAGCTGGCGCTGGAGTGGGATAGGATTGATGAGGGTATCTACATCGTATATGCTGATCACCACCTCTTCTTCATCCTTGTCTTTCTTCTTACGTCTTTGTGCAGATGCCGGTTCGCTTACCCATAGCAGGAGCAGTGCGAACAATGCCGCATACTGAAAAATAGTTTTGAACATTAGTTTCTGTTGAGCCACTTAACACGCGAAAATACGTAATGTAGCTGTTAAGGTTCTACAAATAATGGTTATTAACCATTCGTTATCAAACCGTTGACAAATGCGCTTCGTACATCGGGAAAGACAGCATAAATTCATTCACCTCTCCCTTGACGGCCCGAACTACCGATTCGTCATCGGGTGACATGAGTACCCTGTCCAGCCAATCGACTATCTGTGGCATGTGTTCTTCCTTTAGTCCCCTTGTGGTAACAGCGGGCACACCTATGCGGATGCCGGAGGTAACAAACGGCGAACGGTCGTCGAAGGGGACCATGTTTTTGTTGAGCGTGATATCGGCATGCACGAGTACATTTTCCGCTTTCTTGCCGGTAATGTTCTTGTTGTGCAGGTCTATCAGCACAAGATGATTATCGGTACCACCGGAAACCACGTTGTAACCTTTGGCCATGAGTGCATTTGCCAAAGCCTGTGCGTTGTTGATGACCTGCTGTGTGTATATTCCAAATTCAGGTTGCAGTATCTCGTGAAAGGCAACCGCCTTAGCTGCAATAGTATGCTCCAGCGGGCCGCCCTGTATACCGGGGAATACAGCCAGATCTATTAATTGGCTCATGAGGCGGATATCACCTTTAGGCCCTGTGATACCCCATGGATTTTCGAAATCACGCCTCATCATAATGAGGCCACCACGAGGGCCACGCAGTGTTTTGTGCGTAGTGGTAGTAACAAAATGGCAATGCTCGAAAGGTGAGTTAAGGTGATTTTTGGCAATAAGACCTGCAGGGTGAGATATATCTGCCAGTATCAAAGCACCGACCATATCTGCTATTTCGCGGATGCGGGCATAGTCCCAGTCGCGGCTATAGGCG